>JBOGYU010000383.1:0-4825 GCA_050696935.1 Solirubrobacteraceae bacterium
GCGCTCGCTCGCTTCGTCGCACAGCTCGCCGAGGGCGGCGGCGACGCCCTCGTCGCCGGCGCGGCCGTCCACGCGCGGGAGCGCCGCCTGGAACTGGAGCCCGTCCATCGTCAGCCCGCGGCCGGGCAGCTCGGCGGGCAGCGCGGAGGCGGCCTGGCGGGAGACCAGCGAGTCGATCGCGTCGTGCAGCCGCAGCTCCAGCCGGGTGCCGAGGTTGTCGGCCAGCGCCGGCCGGATCTCGGCCCACCGGTTGGCGGTCACGGCCACGTGGACGCCGAAGCTCAGCCCGGTGGCGGCCAGGTTCTCGACCTCGCGGTCCAGGCCCTCGAACTCGCGCTTGAAGACCTCCCAGCCGTCGATCATCAGGAACAGGTCCGGGACGTCGCCCGCCTCGAGCCGCCCCTGCTCGCGGTCCTCGATCTCCGCGCGCAGCTGGCGCACGACGCGATGCACCGCCTCGCGGTCGAGCTTGCCGGCGATGCCGCCCACGTGCGGAGCGCCGGCCAGCGCGGCGAGCAGGCCGCCGCCGAGGTCGATGCCATAGAGCTGCACCTCCGCGGGGGTGTGGCGCCACATCAGCGCCGCGGCCAGGGTGCGCAGCAGCGTGCTCTTGCCGGTGCGGGGCGAGCCGACCACGGCGACGTGGCCGCCCGAGCCGCCGAGGTCGAGCGCGAGCGGCTCGGTGCGCTGCTCGGCGGGCCGGTCCAGCCGGCCCACGACGGCCCGCAGGCCCTCGGCCCGCTCGGCGCGTCGCCACCACGGGCGCTCCTCGAGCACGGCGTCCAGCGGCACGGCGGCGGGCAGCGGCGGCACCCAGACCTGGTGCACCGGCGGGCGGTCGTCCGCGACCCGGTCGACCAGGACCGTCAGCTCGCTCGGCCCGCCCGCCTCCGGGGCGGCCGCCTCGGGCTGCGAGGCGGCCCGGTCGTCGAACACGCGCACCGGCGGCGGGGGCTCTGCGGGCGCCTCGCGCACGCCGGCCGGGCCGGACGCCAGCGCGGCCCGGAACTGCACGTACCTCTCGGTGTCGACCTTCAGGTAGCCCAGGCCGGGCATCTACGGCAGCAGGTAGGCGTCGGGCGTCCCGAGCACGAGCTTGGACTCCGTGGAGGAGTACGTCCGCAGGCACAGCCGGTAGCGCAGGTGGCTCTCCAGCCCGCGCAGGCGCCCCTCGTCGAGCCGCTGGGAGGACAGCAGGAGGTGGATCCCCAGCGAGCGACCCACCCGCCCGAGGCCGACGAACAGGTCGATGAACTCCGGCCGCGCGGTCAGCAGCTCGGCGAACTCGTCCACGATCACCAGCAGGTTCGGCATCGGCGGCAGCGACGGATCGGCCTGGTAGGCGACGATGTCGTCGAGGTTGCCCGCCTCGCGCAGCATCGTCTGGCGGCGCTCCTGCTCGCCGATCAGGGCGGCGTGCATGCGGTCGACCAGCGACAGGTCGCGCTGGAGGTTCGTGATCAGCCCCGCCACGTGCGGCAGCCGGGACAGCTCGGCGAACGCCGCGCCGCCCTTGTAGTCGACGAGCACGAAGGCGAGCTGCTCGGGCGCGTGGCGGGCGGCGAGGCCGGCCACCAGCGAGCGCAGCAGCTCGCTCTTGCCCGAGCCGGTGGCGCCCACGAGCACGCCGTGCGGGCCCATGCCGCCCTCCGCCGCCTGCTTGAGGTCCAGCTCGAGCACCTCGCCGTCCACCGCGCGGCCGATCGGCGCACGCAGGCTGTCCGCCCGCGGCCGCTCGCGCCACGAGCGATCGAGGTCGCCCAGCAGGTCGCCGAGCCGCACCGCGCTGCCGAGGCCGCGCTCGCCGTCCCCGCTCTCCGCGAGCCGGATCGGCGTCAGCGCGCGCGCGATTGCCTCGCTGGTGCCCACGTCGACCTGGTCGAGGAACACCTCGGGGATCGACGGGGCGTCCTGCCCCCACAGCTCCCATTTTCCAGTCCCGCCCACCCCGCGCTCGGGGACGGTGAGCCGCGCGTCGATGTGCGAGGGCTCCAGCTCCCGGTGGTCGGTCAGCAGCACGAGCACGGCCTTCAACTCGCGCGCGCGCGCAAGCAGCTCCCGGAACGCCGGCACGTCGTTCGCGGGGCGGTCGGGGCGGTAGCCGTCGAGCACGACCACCAGCTCGGGCGCCACGAGCTCGACCTTGCGGGTGCTGCCCGCGCCGGACTCCGCGATCCGCCGCAGCTGCTCGGCGCGCGGCCGCAGCTCCGGCTCCAGTGTCGCCTCCAGGTCGGCGGCGGAGCGGGCGAACAGCTGGTGCGGCAACCACTTGCCCCACTCCCACGCGGCCCCGTCCGCGGGGTCGAAGGCGGTGAGCAGCTTGAGGTCGTGCGGCGCGCGCCAGGCGGCGAGCTGGGTGATGAGCGAGCGCGTCCACGCGCGCGCACGCGCGCGCTCGCCCGTGACCGCCAGGACGCCGACGCCTGCGAGGTCCACCACCACCGGCTCGCCGCGCAGCGTGTTGCGCCGCTCGACCATCTTGCGGGCCTCCTGCAGTCCACGGCGAGCCAGCTCAACGCAGGCGCCGCCAACATCGAGTCGATCCTGTCGCAGCTGGCCTCGCAGGTCGCCCCGCTCCAGAGCGAGTGGGTGGGCGTCGCGCAGGCCCGCTTCCAGGAGCTGTGGGCGGAGTGGCAGCGCTCCAGCCGCGGGATCCAGGAGGCGCTGCACGGCATCAGCCAGCTGACGCAGCAGGCCGGCGCGAACTACGAGCAGACCGAGCAGGGCATCGCCGCCTCCTTCGGGCGGTAGGGCCCTCAGAACGACGTCAGGTCTGCGGGCGGCCGGGCGGGACGTGCTCCCGCCCCGTTCCCGTCCGCCGCGTTGGCATAGCGGAGCATCAGCGCCAGCGTCTCCTCGAAGCCGAGGTAGGCGTCTGGCAGCGCGCCGTCGAAGTCCGCGCCGCCCCGCACCCAGGGCTGGCGGCCCTTGCCCGGGCGGCGCGGCCGGCAGCGCCAGCCCACGTGCAGCCGGGTCCCCGGGCCGGCGAGGCTGTTGCCGCGGAAGGGGACGAGCTCCTCGACCTCGTCCCACAGCACGTCGTGGACCGGCCGGCCGAACGAGTCGTGCACCTTGAAGCCGTTCGCGTCCAGCTCGGTCACGTAGGAGCGCGAGCCGAACAGCCGCATCAGCCCGTTCACCGTCCCCGCGCCGAACAGCAGGATGCCGATGATCGCGGCCCAGCCGCCGAGGACCGTCGCGAACACGGACATGGCCAGCAGGAGCACGCCGAGGACCAAGAAGATGATGCGCGGCCACAGCCGCGGCTCGAGGACGCGCGGCGGAAGGGTTTCGGGACTCATGGGGCTCGCACCTCGTGGTCGAAGGGCAGCAGGCCGCAGAGGGCGCGGAAGACGGTCGTCGGTGTGGTCGGCCACAGCTCGACCGACGGGGCGTCGGGGATCACCAGCCACAGGCCCTCGGTGGTGTCGAGCACCTCGACCGAGCGCACGCCCGGAGAGCCCTCGGCCGGCGGCCAGCGGGCCTCGGCCCGCCAGTGCTCGCTCAGGCTGTCCAGCAGCGAGGCAAACGCCTCGGGCTCATCGGTCGCGGCGCCCGCGGGGTCGCGGGCGGCGAGCGCGGCGGCCAGGTCCGGCACCGAGAGCCGGATCCGCACGGCCGGCTCCACGCGCGGCCGCGGCGCGACGTCGTTGATCCGGGCCAGTGCGTCCGGTACGAACTGGGTACGCACCGTGATCAGCCGGCGGCGCCCGTCGGGCAGCGGCAGCAGCAGCGCCGTGACGCCCTCTGGACCCGCCCAGCCGTAGCCGCGCCGGTCGCCGCGCTCCAGCACCAGCGCCGCGTGCGGCTCGGCGACGGCCCGCAGCGCGCCCTGGAGCGCCGGATGCGCCGTGTCGCCGCGCACCGCGCCGGCGGACTCGAGTTCCGGGTCCGGCTTCCCCGTGAGCAGCGCCTCGAACACCGGCGGCGGCGCCACAAGCGTGCCGGTCTGCGGCCTGAAGTCGACGGTGCCGGTCATCGCGGCAGCTCGAGCGACTCCGCGCACGCGGTGGCGACGTCCGCCACCGCCGAGTACTCCAGCGCGTCGCACTGCGCGGCGACGACCCAGGCGAGTTCCCCGTCCACGACCCGCCACTGCTCGAGCACGATGCCGAACTCCCCGTACACGTGGTGCCCGAGGGTGCGCACCGCCGGCAGGCCGGAGACGGTCGTCTCCGCGCGGTCGATCAGCCGCCAGTCGTCGAGCATCCCGGCTTGCTTCTCGAGCGAGGCCTCGACGTAGTCCTCCAGGCTCGTGCCGGGATGCAGGCGCTCTGCCACGACCGTGAGGTTCGCACGGAAGGGTGACGTGCCGGAGCCCTCGGCCTCGCGGGCGACGAGCGCGACGTCCGGCCCCTTGTCGTAGATCTCCATCCCGGGCGCGAGGTCGAGGCCGAAGCCGAGCGCCGGGTGCACGTAGCGCTTGAGGGCGATCGGCTCGGCCATCAGAACGGGCCGGGAAAGATCGACGTCGGGGAGGTCGACGTCGGGCAGGTCCACGTCGGGGAGGTCCACGTCCGGCAGGTCGACGCCCGGCATCGAGATGTCCGGGATTCCGGTCCCACTGCTCGCCAACGCAGCGCGCGCCAGACTCGATGCCCTCGCCGATCCCCCGCTCCACGCTCTCCCCGAGGGCCTCGAGCTCCTGGAGGCGGTCGTCGGTCCAGTTGTAGGTGTTGACCGCGGCGTTGGCGGTCCACTCGCCGACGTCGGCGGCCGCCTCCTTGAACGGCTCGATCGACGCGGCGACGCCGCCCGCGACCAGGCCGGCCACCGCGCCCACCCCGGCGCCGGCCACCGTGCCCAGGCCGGGGAAGAGGAACGT
>JBOGYU010000384.1:0-4823 GCA_050696935.1 Solirubrobacteraceae bacterium
ACGCCATCCTGGCCGCGGGACCGGCCGGCGCCACGCGGCTCCCGGGCTCGCGGCCCCCGGCCGCGGACGGCACGGTGGCGCTGGGCGATGGGCTGGCGCGGGAGCTGCGCCGGCTCGCCGGCGAGCTCGGCGTGGCGTTCCCGGTCGGCTGAGACGCCGCTCGGCGGGCCCGGCGAACGGCGGGCTTGTAAGGCGGCGGGTCCGGACCGCCGCGCAAGGATCCTGCCCTACCGGGACCCTGGCCCGGTAGGACAGGATCGTTCGCACTGTCCTGCCTAGAGGGGACAGTGTCCCCCCAGGACAGGATCCTGCGCTGGGACTCTAGGCAGGACGGTAGGCCGCCGCGATCCGGACCCGCCCCCGTACAAGCCAGCAGTTGACGTTCGCCGGACCCGCCAAGCCGCATAGGCTTGAACGCGCGATGCTCCACCGGACGATCGCCGAGGTCGCGCGCCACGCGTCCGTCTCCCCCGCCACCGTCTCGCGGGTGCTCAACGGCGACCCGCGCGTCGGCGACGACCTGCGGCGCCGCGTGCTGGCCTCCGTCGCCACGCTCGAGTACCGGCCCAACCGGCTGGCGCGCAACCTCCGCAAGCGCAGCACGCAGACCATCGGCGTCGTGGTGCCGGACATCGAGAACCCGCACTTCGGCGAGATGGTCCGGGCGGTGGAGGACACGGCCTACGCGCGCGGCTACCGCGTGCTGATCTGCAACACCGACGAGACGCCCGAGAAACAGCACAACTACCTGATCGAGCTCGCGGACGAGCGGGTGTGCGGGGTGATCCTCTCGCCGTCCGAGCCGGCCGACCCCGCGATCGCGGCGCTCGTGGACAGCGGGATCCACGTGACGGCGTTCGACCGCGAGGTGGCCGACGCGCGGATCGACGTCGTGATCGCCGACAATGTGGCCGCCACGCGCGCGGCGACCGAGCTCCTGCTCGACGCGGGCCACCGCGACGTGGCGCTGGTCGCCGGCAGGCAGGACGTCGAGACGGGCGCCGAGCGCCGCGAGGGCTTCGAGCTCGCCATGCACGCGGCCGGCCTGGAGCCCCGCGCGGTCGACGGCCGGTTCCGGATCGAGGGTGGCCGCGAGGCGGTGCGGGCGCTGCTGGCGGACCCGTCGCCCCCGTCGGCGATCGTCGTGGCCAACAACCTGATGACCGTGGGCGCGCTGCTGGCCGTGCGCGAGGCCGGCCTCCGCGTGCCCGGCGACCTGGCGGTCGTCGGCATCGACGACCCGGTGTGGGCGAGCCTCGCCGACCCGCCGCTCACCACCGTCGCCCAGCCGGTCCGCCGGATGGCCATGGACGCCATGGAACTCCTGCTCGAGCGCGTCGCCGGGGCCCGCAGCGAGCCCCGGCGCGTCGTCCACCCGTTCGAGCTGCGACGGCGCGAATCCTGCGGCACCGCCGCGCGGTCATGACCCCGGCTACGGCTGCGGCGACGCGCCTCGTGCGGCACCGCCGCGCGGTGATGACCCCGGCTAAACAGATCCGGCGGCGCGAATCCTGCGGCACCGCCGCACCCTCATGACCCCGGCCACAGCCCGTCGGCGAACGCGCTGTCCGCCGGACGGTCGCTGGCGCCGATCCGCCAGGTGCCGCCGGCGTAGTCGCCCGGCGGCCACGCGCGGCCCCCGGGCTGCCACAGCGGCTGCCAGGCGACGTTGCGGCCGGGCGGGTTGAACCACCGGTTGTCCTCGGACCAGGCCGAGCCGGGCCTGTACGCTGCCGCCAGCGTCAGCTCGTCGTCGTAGGCGATCGTCCAGTCCGTGAAGCCGCGGGCGTCCCCGCCGGGACGGTCGTGGTCGGCCGGGTCGCCGAGGGTCGGCAGCGTCGTGTCGAGGTTCCACGCCACCTCCCAGACCGGCGCCGAGAGCGGGCCGCTCACGTGCCAGTCGAAGGTGACGTCGAACGTCTCGTCGGCCAGCTCGAACGTCCAGTCGACCGTGACCGGCTCGTCGCCGAGCGGGATGTCGCGCAGCACCAGCCGGTCGTCGGAGGACTCGACGGCCCCTGCCGCGCCCGGCCGGTCGGTGTCGCCGAAGCCGCCCACCGCCAGGTACGGCAGCGTGCCCCGGAACGAGCGGTCGAGCACCTGCCGGTAGGTCCCGTCCCCGTCGGGGTCGACCTCGAGCGAGGCGATGCCCGTCTCGGGCGCGGTCGTGATCGCCAGCCGGTAGCCCGGGCGCTCGACGACGCGGCCCTCGCCCGGCTCCTGCACGTACGGCACCGCCTCGGGGTCGACCTCCGGCGCCTGCCCGGTGTCGGACGCGGTGCTCGCCGCGAAGCGGTACTCGAGCCGCTCGCCCGCCAAGACCGCCTCGGCCGGGATCGCCGCCGTCCAGCGATCGCCCGCGCCCGGCTCCATCGGGCGCTCCCGCCAGCCGCCCCCGCCGGCGCGGTAATGGAGCGTCGCGGCGCGCACGCGGTCGTCGTCGGTGATCGTGGCGGCGACCTCGAGCGGCGCGCCGGCGATCACCGGGCCGGCCCGGGCCGGGTTGTGGACGATCCGCACGTCCTGGTCGGTCGCGACCTCGATCCCGTGCTCGAGCTGCGAGCGGTCGACGATGCGGACCTCGCCGCCGTTGACGCGCAGGCGGACCGTCGGCGTCCGCAGGCCCTCGGCCTTCAGCAGCACGCGGTGCTCGCGGCTGGGCGAGGACAGCTCCAGCTCCAGGTTCGCTCCGGTCAGCCGCATCCGCTCGACGTAGACGTCGTCGATGCCGTACGCCGTGCCGCGGCGGCCGTCGACCCACACGTCGCCGAACCGGTTGCGCGCCTCCGCGAGGCCCGCCGCCGCCGAGCCCTGGCCCCAGTCGAACGCGGTGTACCCCGCGGGTGTGTCCCACGGCGAGTGGGCGTAGTTCTCGGGCCCGCGGCCGACCGGGTAGGCGTCGAAGTAGCGCGGGTTGACGATCTCGGCCGACGGCGAGGCCATGGTCGCGTAGGCGGCGCGCACGGCGGCGATCCCGCGCTCGGCGTAGTCGGCCCGGCCGGTGGCGCGCGCGTAGTCGAGCAGCGTGATGCCGATCTGCGACTGGCGCGCGTCGAGCCACTCCTGGTCGCCGTTCTGCACGGCGAAGCCGCCGAACGTGTTCAGCGACAGGAAGCTGGCGGGCCACACCGCCTGGTACTGGAGCGTGTAGTCGAGCACCCGCTGCCCGCGCTCGAGCCAGCCAAGGGCGAGCATGCCGGCGGCGGCGAAGTGCATCGCCTCTGCGCGTCCTGGCCGGAGATCGGGTCGCTCGCGCCCTCGGCCTTCGGCGCGTTCGAGTAGTAGGGCTCGAAGTCGTCCCAGCGCTGCTCGAGGTAGTGCTCGCGCCAGACGTACTCGCCCGCGCGGGCGGCCGCGTCGCGATAGCGGCGATCGCCGGTCACCCGCGCCAGCTCGGCCAGGAACAGCACCGAGCTGGCGGTCTGGGCCGACTCCCGCAGGTGCGGGTCGACCGTCAGCGTGCCCTGCGCGATCCAAGACGGGACGGCGCCGCTCGCGAGCTGGCGCTCGAGCAGGAAGTCGCCGTAGGAGCGCGCGAAGGCCAGCGCGCGCGGCTCGCGCACTAGGTCCTGGTACCACCGCAGCACCCAGTAGCCGGCCCAGCCCATGTCGAAGGTCGCGTACGAGGTCGGCCCCCACGGCATCTGGTTGGCGTAGTTCTTCTGGCTGGCGTACCAGCGGAAGCCGCCGTCGCGGAAGCCCGCCACGGTCGGGAAGGCGCCCTGCTCGGTGGGCCCGGAGAGCAGCAGGTCGAGCGTGGCGCGGCCCTTGGACATCAGCTCGTCGTCGTCCCGCTGACGCCCCTGGCTGAACAGCCCGTAGCTCGTGCGCAGCGCGTTGAACCAGCTCATGAACATCGCGTCGGGCGGGAACTCGCGATCGATCCGCACGGCGCCGCGGCGCTCGCCGCCGACGGTGCGCTCGTCGTACAGCGGCTCCCAGTGCGACCACGCCTCCTCGAACGCGCGGTCCGCCGGCTGGGTCTGCGGCAGCCGCGACTGCTCGAAGTAGCGATGGCCGACGTCGCGCCACAGCAGCTCCTGGGTGTCGGACACGACGCTGTGCTCGGGCGCGCGCGCCCGCAGGAGCAGGTCGTAGGCGAGTCGCACGGGGCGGTCGGGCGCGGCCTCCGGGTCGTCTCGCCAGTAGTAGCCGAAGACGGCGTCGGTCGCCCGCCAGCCGAAGCCGAGCACCGGCGCGTCGACGCGCCGGTCGTGGACTGCGAGGTCCAGTGCGGGCGCGAAGTAGCTGGGCGTCGGCTCCGGGCCGTAGTTGCCGTGGCGGCGGTGGAACAGCACGTCGGGCACGAGCGCGACCGACGCCGCGCCCTGCTGCACGGCGAGCGCCGGCGACCACAGCGTGTGCTGGCCGATCACGAGGTCGGCCTGCGGCCGCAGGTGCGGGCTCGCGAGCATGTCGTAGTCGGCGATCGCGTGCTTGCCCTCCCCGCCCGGATAGGCGAGCACCGTGTGCATCGGATGGCCGCTCGCGCCCGCCACCGGCGTGTCGGTGGACTCGACGTGCACGCGGCAGGGGTCGGATCGCAGCGACCAGCGCTCGTCCGTGGTGGTGCGGACCTCGCCGTCGATGCCCTGGGCGTGAACCCGCAGCGCGTCCCCGTCCGGCGCGACGGCGGTGAAGCGGCGGGTGGGGCCGCCGGTGGCCGCGAGCCGCCAGCGCGGGCCGTCCGCCGCGTAGAAGAAGGCCTGGTAGGCGCCTTGGTCGAGGACGAGGGCGGCGAGGACGCACCCGTTCGACAGCGTCGTGGCGCCGTCCGGGCCCTGCTCCACGCGCGGGTGCCCGGGGCGGGGTGGCCGCAGCCG
>JBOGYU010000385.1:0-4819 GCA_050696935.1 Solirubrobacteraceae bacterium
GCGCTGTTCCTGCGCAGCCACGCGCGGGCGGAGCGCGTGCACCTCGCGATGCTCGCGCGCGGCTACCGGCAGGGCGCGCCGCGCCTGGAGACGACGGCGCTCGGCCGCGCCGACGCGCTCTTCCTCGCGCTGCTCACCGCGGCGCTGCTGCCGGCCCGCGTGCTGGCGGAGGCGCCGCTGTGATCCGCGCCCGCGGCCTGCGCTTCCGCTACCCGAACGGGGTGCTCGGGCTGGACGGCGTCGACCTCGACGTGGCCGCCGGCGAGCGCGTGGCGATCCTCGGTCCGAACGGCGCCGGCAAGACGACGCTGATGCTGCACCTGAACGGACTGCTCACCGGTGAGGGGCAGCTGGAGGTGGCGGGCGCCGGCGACCTGCGCGCCCGCGTCGGGCTCGTCTTCCAGGACCCCGACGACCAGCTGTTCATGCCCACCGTCGCCGACGACGTCGCCTTCGGCCCGCTCAACCTCGGCTGCTCGCGCGAGCAGGCACGGGAGCGCGTGGGCGAGGCGCTGGCCGCCGTGCGGATGGAGCACGTCGCCCGCCGCGCGCCGCACCAGCTCTCGCTCGGTCAGCGCCGGCGGGTCGCGATCGCCACCGTGCTCGCGATGCGGCCGAGCGTGCTCGTGCTCGACGAGCCGTCCGCCAACCTCGACCCGCGCGCGCGGCGGGAGCTGCTCGAGGTCTTGGGGCGGATCGAGGCGACGATGCTGGTGGTCACGCACGACCTCCCGTTCGCGGCCGCGCTGTGCGAGCGCGCGCTGGTGCTCTCGGCGGGCCGCTCGGTCGCCGACGGGCCGTGCCGGGAGGTGCTGGCTGACCACGCGCTGCTCGCCCGGCACGACCTCGAGCTGCCGGCGGGGTTCGACCTCGCGCGCGTGCCGCGTCAGGACGCCTGCCTGCCGACCACCACCTCGTCCACGCGCAGGCCGCCGTACAGGCGCCCGCACGCCGGGTTGATCCCCGAGCACAGCTGATCGGACGTGAACCGGAGCCGCACCTGCACGTCCCCGCCGGGGGAGTCGAAGCCGAACGTCTCCTTCTGCCAGCCGTCGCTCTCGCCCGTGAGCCGGGAGATCGGCACCCAGTTCGTGCCGTCGGCGCTCCACTCGGCGTGCAGGAAGTCGAACCCGTCCTCGATGTCCGTCTTGCGCCACAGCTCCAGCACGGCCCGGCCGGGGTCCGTCGCGATCGGCGGCGACGTGAGCGTGGCGTTCATGTTGTCGACGTACTGCAGGCCCTCGATCCCGAAGCTCTGCGTCGAGGCGTCGTCCTGCGCGCCGGGGGAGGAGCGGGTCCAGGTCGGGATGCCGCCGGTCGTCCATCCCTCCGCGCTCGAGTCGAACGTGAACGACGCGTACGGCTCGCCGAGGACCGGCGGGACCTCCTCCGCCGGTGGCGGGAGCCTGCCGCCGAGCTCGGTGCCGAGCTCGACCGCGATCGCCGGGGCCGCGCCCTCCGTCCCGTGCACCGGGTGCCGCATCGTGGTCGTGGAGTCCAGGAACGAGACCGCGACGCGGCCGTCCGGGAAGACGGTCACCGACTCGAAGTCGAACCGCACCGGGTTGCCGACGCCGCCCGTCGCGTTCACGTCGCCGAGGCCGACCTCGTAGCGGCGTAGCAGCCGCGCCCCGGGGCCCGTGATGTCGAGCTTGTAGACGAGGTCCTGATCGGCCCCGGCGGCCTGGTCCTCCGCGCGCATCGCCACGGCCGCCACGCCGGCGGCGCGGTTCGCGCGGAAGTCCAGCTCCTCGATCACATGGTTCGCCGGCAGCTCGACCGTCGTCGTCTTCCAGCTCCGACCGCCGTCGGCCGAGACGCGGTAGTCGAAGCCGCTCCCGTCATCGGCGGGCACGACGTTGTGGACCCGGCCGGCGGAGTCGGTCTGGAAGCGGCCGTCGGGCTCCTCGCCGCCGGGGAAGCGGTAGCCGGACCACTGGAACCTGTCGCCGTCGAGCAACGACCATCCGCCCATGAAGTCGGGCGCTGCGAGCGCGCCGCCGTCCCCCAGCGCCGCCATGCCGCCGTTCGTGTTCGGCTGTGCCCAGTCGTTGACGGCGCCGGCGGCGGTCGGCAGCGGCCCCTCGACCTCCTGGCCGGAGAGCAGCCGGTCCAGGTCCTTGCTCGTGACCTGGTGGTAGTGGAGGCCGTCGGTGCTGTAGAACCAGACCTCCTTCGGGATGCCGCCCTTCACGAGCGAGACGTACTCGTGCGTCTCCCCGCCGATCGTGACCGGGCCGGGCACGACCGCGATCCACTCGCGGTCGTAGAACGGCTGGTGCAGCGGCATCTCGGTGTACAGCCACTGCGTGGTGTCGCTCTCGTACTTGTAGAACTGCAGGTGGTCGCCGGAGTACGGGTCCCACTCGACGCCGAGCACGTCGCCGCCGGGCGCTGCCACGATCGCGCCCTCGCCGTTCACCAGCGGCGTGAGCGGCCGCACCTGCCGCCAGGTCTGGCCGCGATCGTCGCTGTAGTGGACAAAGCGCCCGCCGAAGTCGAGCAGCCGGCCGTCCGGGGTCGTCGTGAGGTAGGTCTCGCAGCAGTTGCCGGTCTCCTCCACCACGCGCCAGGTCGTCCGCGCGGACCGGTCGTCCTTGGCGCTCGCCTTGCGGCCGAAGTCCACGGAGTCGTAGGTCGCCTCCGACACGGGCGGGTCGTACACGGCGATCCGCGCCGGGAGGTCGTCGAAGGCGACGGCCTGCCCGGTGGCCGACAGCGCGCCGGCCAGCGCCAGCCCGCACACGGTTCGTACACGCATCCTCATCCTCCCCTGCGGCGGAACGCCGGGCCGCCCGACTGGCGCACGAACCCGGGCAGCGCCACTGCGCCGCCCTGCCGCGTGTCCGAGTAGCCGGCCCACATGCGCCCCTCCCCGTCGATCTCGATCGTGAAGAAGTCTCCCATGCGGCGGTCGACGAGCTCGGCCTGGCAGATCGTGCCGCCCTGGCAGATCGTGCCGCGGTGCACGGCCTCCGGCGTGGCCGTGACGGTGCGGAAGCCGGGGGCGGCCGACTCGTCGCAGCCGAGCCCCTTCAGCGTCTGCGCCGCCATCACGTGCCAGCCGTGCTCGCCGGGGGTCTCGGCGTCGTGGTCGGGCAGCGCCTCCTCGGCCTCGAGCCAGGCGATCGCCACGCGCCCGCGGTCCCCGGCGGCGATCCACGGCCAGATGTCGGTGCCGTCCTGGCCCGGATCGACCTGGACGGGCGCCGCCCACGTCCGGCCGCGGTCCGTCGAGTACGAGTACCAGACGCCCGCGTCGCGACCGCCGCGGCCCGACTCGTCCCACACGACGTAGAGGTTGCCGTCGGCGTCGACGTCGAACGCGGGCCAGTGAGAGAGCATGTCCACGCCGGTCGCGATCGTGTTCAGCTCGCGCGTGAAGTCGTCGCCGCGAGCGCCGCGGAACGCCGCCATCGCCAGCCGGTCGCCGGAGAGGTTCGCCTCGTACAGCGTCCCGTCCCGTTGGTCGACGTGGATGTCGCCGAAGCCACCCGGATCGGCGATCCCCGGGCTGAAGGTCCGCCCGCCGTCGGTGCTCTTGTAGAGGTGATGGCCGACGTTCCCGGCGGGATCGGTCGGGAACGTGCCGCCGGCGAACGCGTTGCCGACGATGTAGACCTCGTCCTCCCGGTCCGCGGCGGTCCACTGGCGGTCGGTCATCGTCTGCGCGAAGAAGTTCTGGAGCAGGAAGGAGCTGCCGGAGTCCGTCGACCTGGAGATCGCGACGTTGGCGAGGTTGATCTCGGACTCGTAGACGTTCCCCGCCGCGTCGATCGCCCACTCCGGGTCCGAGAAGCCCGAGCCCGCGACGCCGTCCGGCGGCAGCGTGCGATCCACGAACGTCCACGTCGCCCCTGCGTCGGTGCTCCGCCAGATGTAGGTCTGGCCCGTGTAGTGCTCGACGAACGCCGCCGAGTCCTCATCGGCGGCCGCCGGCGCGTACACGTGCGTGGTGCCCGCATGCGCCGCGTACAGCAGCGTGCCGTCGGGGTGCGTCGTGACCGTCGGCTCGCCGCCGGCCCGCTCGCGGTCGACATAGGACTGCGGAGCGAATGTCATCGGCCTGGGCGGCTGCGGGCACGTGACGGCCGTCTGTGCGGCCGCCGGGACGGCAGTCACGGCGCACAGCACCGCCGCGCATGCCGTGATCGAGACGCGAACGCTCATCGGAGCACCTCCACCTGGATGTACGCCCCAACGCAGCGACGGCCGAATACTTGCTCAGCTACGCTGCCGCCATGGCCGATGTCGCGATGCCCCGCCTGTCCGACTCGATGGAGGAGGGCACGATCCTGAAGTGGCTGAAGTCCGACGGGGACGACGTCTCGCGCGGGGACGAGCTGGTCGAGATCGAGACCGACAAGGCGAACATGACCTACGAGGCCGACCAGGACGGGACGCTCTCGATCGTCGCCCAGGAGGGCGACACGCTGCCCGTCGGCGAGACGATCGCCCGGATCGGCGAAGGCAACGGCGCGGGGCCGGCTCAGAGGGAGGCGGCCGCGGATGAGGACCGCAAGGAGGAGGGCGAGGCGCGCGAGGGCGAGGCCGAGCCGGCCGAGCCGCAGCGCGAGACGGTCACCGCGGAGGCCGAGCCCGAGGGCGGCGCCAACGGACGGCCGTCGCAGCCTCCGGAGGAAGCGCCGACCCGCGCCGCCGAGGCGCCCGCCGAGGGCGGGGACGGCCGCATCAAGGCGTCGCCCGTCGCGCGGCGGATGGCGCGCGAGATGGGGCTCGAGCTGGGCCGGCTCCAGGGCACCGGTCCCGGCGGGCGGATCGTGAAGGCCGACGTCGAGGCCGCCGCGAAGGGCGACGG
>JBOGYU010000386.1:0-4794 GCA_050696935.1 Solirubrobacteraceae bacterium
GGCCGCCGCTGGGTGCGCGAGCGCCGCCGCAGCCTGCCGGTCCGCGACGGCGCCTACCGCGTGCGCCTGCGGCCCCGGCAGCGGGGGAAGTACCGCGTGAGCGTGCGGGTGGGGAGCGTCCGCCGCCGGCGGATCCTGAAGGTGCGTTAGAACCGGGTTCTTAGGGGCTTCCCCGATGCGGGGGCGGCCTGGGCGGGGGAGGATCGCCCTCCTCACTCCCCTCCCCAGGAGAACAACTGCATGCTCATCTCCGAACGCACGCTCGCCGACGACGGCGAGGTGGTCCATCCCGGCGACGACGGCTGGGACCTCGCCCGCCAGGCGTGGAACCTCGCGGCCGACCAGCGGCCCGCGCTGGTCGCCTTCCCCGAGAGCGCCCGCGACGTCGCCGCAGTCGTCGACTTCGCCCGCGCCCGCGGGCTGCGCGTGGCGCCGCAGGGCACCGGGCACAACGCGGTCGCGATCGCGTCGCTCGAAGACACGGTGCTGCTGAGCACGGCCCGCATGAAGGGCGTGGAGATCGACCCGGCCGCGCGGCGGGCGCGCGTCCAGGCCGGGGTCGTCTGGCTCGAGGTCACGGCCCCGGCGTCGGAGCACGGCCTCGCGCCGCTGGCGGGATCCTCGCAGGACGTCGGCGTCGTCGGCTACACGCTCGGCGGCGGGCTGAGCTGGCTCGGCCGTCGCCACGGCCTGGCCGCCAACAGCGTGCTCGCGATCGAGGTTGTGACGGCCGACGGGCGCCTGCGGCGGGTCGACGCCGACCACGACCCCGACCTCTTCTGGGCGCTGCGCGGCGGGGGCGGCAGCTTCGGCGTCGTCACCGCGATGGAGTTCGCGCTGTACCCGGCGCACGAGCTGTACGCGGGCGCGATGTTCTGGCCGTGGGAGCGCTCGGCCGAGGTGCTGCACGCCTGGCGCGAGTGGGCGGCCACGGCCCCCGACGAGGTGACCGCGTCGGCCCGCATCATGCAGATGCCGCCGATCCCCGACGTCCCGGAGCCGCTGCGCGGCCGAGCGTTCGTGACGATCGACGGGGCGTTCCTCGGCAGCGAGGCCGCCGGCGCCGAGCTGCTGCGGCCGCTGCGCGCGCTCGGGCCGGAGATCGACATGTTCGCCGCGGTCCCGCCGGTCGCGCTGTCGCAGATCCACGGCGACCCGGAGGCGCCGGTCCCGTACGAGTCGGTGCACCACTGCCTGCGCGAGTTGCCGGCGGAGGCCGTCGACGCGTTCGTCGCCGCGGCCGGCCCGGACTCCGGCTCGACGCTCCTGATGGCCGAGATCCGCCACCTCGGCGGCGCGCTCGGCCGGACGGCGCCCGGCCATGGCGCCCTCGGGCGGCTCGACGCCCCCTACCTGCTGTTCGGCTGCGGGCTGCTCGCCGGCCCGGAGTCGGCGGCGGAGCTCGATGCGCAGCTGCCGGCGCTCGGCAGCGCGCTGGCGCCCTGGCACGCCGACCGCGTCTACCTCAACTTCGAGGAGCGCCCGACAGACCCCGGGCGCATCTTCGACGCGGAGACCCTCCGGCGGCTGCAGGCGGTCAAGGCGAGCGTCGACCCCGGCGACGTCCTGCGCTCCAACCACCCCATCTCACCCGGGAGTGAGGCGCGACGGGCTGCGCGGCCTCAGGAGCGGTCGCGCAGCCAGTCGCCGAGCTTCTCGGCGGCGTCGCCGATCTTGTCGCCCGCGTTCGCCACGCCGGCGCCCGCCTCCTTGAACAGCGCGCGGAAGCGCTCGGAGTAGTGGTCGACGGCGTCGCCGGCCTCGGCGCGCATGTCGACCGGGTCGCCGCGGCGGACGTACTCGCCGGCCATGACCCGGTCGTAGTCCCCGGCGCGCACCCACTTCATCAGCTCCGACACGCGGCGGACCGGGAAGGCGTGCGTCCGGGCGAGCTCGATCCGCATCCGGGAGAGCTTGTCCCAGCCGGGCTCCCACTCCTCGTACTCCGCGGCCTGGCGCAGGAAGGCGTCGAGGTTCAGCTTGCGCGACGCCGTGCCGCCGGCGAGCACCATCAGGGTGCGGGAGGTGACGAGCGGGTCGCGGTTCACGAGCGTGGCGGCGCGGTCGGAGCTGAGCTCGGCGGCGCGGAACCACTCCAGCAGGGCGAGCTTGACCGCGAGCAGCGGCAGGCCGGCCATGATCGGCAGCCGGGCGACGTTCGTGCCGATCGAGAGCAGGATCATCAGCGCCGTGCGGTAGAGCACGTGGTCGGAGAGCACGTGGCCGGCCTCGTGGCCGAGCACGGTCCGCAGCTCCTCCTCGTCGAGCACCTCGACCGTGCGCGAGTTGAGCATCACCATCGGCCGGTCGGAGCCGATCGCGGCCGCGTTGGTGATCGGGAACTGCGTCAGGTACAGGTCGGGCACCTCGGCGAGGTCCAGCCGCGCGCAGGCGGCGCGGTGCCCGGCCCACGCGTTCGGGAGCTGCTCGGAGCCGAGCCGGATCGAGCCGGCCAGGAACACCTGGCGCAGCGCGCGCTCGTAGCCGAACTCGATCAGCTTGCGCACCACGACGTCGAGCATCGGGATCGAATGGAGCGCCGCGGTGGCGGCGCGGTCGGCGGGGTGCTCGTACGCCTTGGGCGAGATGTCGGCGAGGCGCTGGTCCTCGGGCAGGGGCTCCGTCATGGCGCCAAGCTAGCGATCGCGGAGCCGGATCACCAGCCGCAGCCCTGACCAGACGTCGTCGATCGCGGCGACCTTGTTGTCCACGAGGACGTTCTCCAGCGCCAGCTCGCGCACCACGTCCTCGGTCAGGTCGGTCTCCCGCTTCGACGCCCGCTTGGGCCACGCGATCCACAGCCCGGCCGCGGGGTCCATCAGCGCCCGCAGCCGCGGCATCCGGCGCGCGAGCTCACGGCGCTCGGTGTGGAAGGAGAGGATCACGTCGGCGGTGCCGCGCGCCCGCTCGGCGAGCGTGACGCCGTCCGGCAGGCCGTCGAGCGCGAAGCCAGCGGGCGCGGAGAGCAGGAGCACGCGGTGGCCGGGCTTGATCCCGAGCTTCTTCGCGAGCGGGGTGCCGGAGTAGCCGGTCAGGGCGCGGCGCAGTCGGGGCAGGAGCCGCGGAGCACGATGTCGTGGCCGCCGACGTCGTATCCCAGCCGGGCGCCGACGCCGTCGATCAGCCGCTCGAGCTCGGGGTCCTCGAAGGCGTCCATCTTCCCGCAGCGGTCGCAGATCGCGTGGTGGTGGTGCTCGCCGCTCGGGTCGGCGGGCTCGTAGCAGGCGATGCCGTCGACGTCGATCCGGTGGACGAGCTTGAGCTGGGCCAGCACGTCGAGCGCGCGGTAGACGCTGGCCAGGCCGACCGCCTTGCCGCCGTCGCGCAGGCGGTCGTGGATGTCCTGCGCGCTCAGGCAGCAGTCCTGGTGGGCGAGCAGGTGGAGCACCTCCTCGCGGGCGCCGCCGGCGCGGCGGCCGGCGCGGGAGAGCTCGCGGTGCGCGTGCTCGGACCATGAGCGGGCCGGGGCCATCGACGGCCAATCGTAGCCGATGCAAACGAGAATGACTTTCAGTATGCTTCGCGGCCATGCCGATCTTGCTCCCAACGATCTGCCTCGTCGTCGCCCTGGCGCTCGCCGGCTGCGGCGAGGACGAGGGCCGCGCGGCGGGCGCGAGCGCCGTGGAGGTCGTCGCGACGACGACCCAGGTCGCCGACCTCGCGCGCAACGTCGCCGGCGACCGGGCGGCCGTCACGGGCCTGCTCGCGCCCAACGCCGACCCGCACGACTACGAGGTGCGCCCGCGCGACGTGGAGGTGGTGGCCGAGGCCGGGCTGGTGCTGCGCTCGGGCGGGGACCTGGACGAGTGGCTCCAGGAGGCGATCGAGGGCTCCGGCACCGAGGCGCCGGTGGTGACCCTGATCGACCGGGTGCGGACGGTCGAGGGCGGCCATGCCGAGGGGGAGGACGAGCACGCCGGGGAGGACGAGCACGCCGAGGAGGGGATCGACCCGCACTGGTGGCAGGACCCGCGCAACGCCGCGCGCGCCGTCGGCGCGATCCGCGACGCGCTCGCCGCCGCCGACCCGGACGGGGCGGCCGAGTACCGCGCCAACGCCCGCGCCTACACGGAACGGCTCACGCGGCTCGACGCCGCCGTGCGGGAGTGCCTCGAGCGCGTCCCCGCCGCCCGGCGCAAGCTCGTCACGACGCACGACTCCCTGAGCTACTACGCGCGCCGCTACGGCATCGAGGTGATCGGCGCCGTGATCCCGTCGCTCTCCACCGCGGGGCAGCCGTCCGCCGGTGGGACGGCCGAGCTGGTGCGGACGATCCGCGAGCAGGACGTGAAGGCGATCTTCGCCGAGAGCTCCGTGGACCCGAAGGTGGAGGAGGCGATCGCACGCGAGGCGGGGGCTCGAGTCGGCCCCGCGCTGTGGGCGGACGCGCTCGGCCCCGGGCAGAGCTACCTGGAGTCGATCGCCGCCAACACCCGCGCGCTGGTCGACGGCTTCACCGGCGGTGCGCAGGCGTGCTCGCTGCCGTCCTGAGCCTGCCCGACCCGTTCGACACGCCTTTCATGCAGCGGGCGCTGTTGGAGACGTTGATGCTGAGCGTGGCCGGGGGCCTGCTCGGGTCGTGGATCGTGCTGCGCCGGCTGGCGTTCTTCACGCACGGCGTCGGCACCGCCGCCTTCCCGGGGCTGGTCGTGGCGGGGCCCGCCGGCGTGGCGCCGCAGCTCGCGGCGCTCGGCGCCTCGCTGCTGCTCGCCCTGAGCTGCTCGGCGGCGGCCTCGGCCCAGACCAGCGGCACCGAGCCACCGCCGGGCTCGATCGAGGGGGTCGCCCCCGCTC
>JBOGYU010000387.1:0-4785 GCA_050696935.1 Solirubrobacteraceae bacterium
CGTGACGTTCAGTTCGCGCTCGACATAGTCGAACGCGAGGTGCTCGGCGCGCGGACAACTGACCGGTCCGGATGGTGCGGGTCCCCGGCGGCCGCCATCGCGCTCACGAGGCAGGACGGTCCCTGCCCAGACGCGATTCGCGACCTCCTTCGTGCTGGTCGCTCGTCCTGGGCCCGGGAGCTCGACCGCGTGCGCCTTGTCGAGGAAGTGCTCGTCGATGTTCTCGTAAGGCTCGAAGTGCACGACCGAGGCGCGGAACTGGTTGGCGAGCTCCTTTGGCTCGTCGTTCGCGAAGTACTCGGCCTGGGCCCGTCGCTCCTGCTTGGACGTGTGCTCGAAGAACCGATAGCGGTGGTAGAGCTTCGTCGCCGGGATGACCTTCTTGGCGGGCGCGCTCATCCCGGGGAATCGTGTCACGGCCTGTCGCCCGCGCCATCGTTGCGGCGTGCAGGTCGAGTACGCGCGTCTGCGCTCGCTGTGCTTGGCTGCCCGAAGGAGTGTGACGAGGCGGTCGATGTTCCTGGGCCGAACGCAGCAAGCACGATTCCGTGGTGCCGCGGGTGTCCGTACCCTCGAGCAGGAGCTCGCGACGTTGGCGGGAGGGTCGCGCCGACAGCAGTCGAGCAATCAGCGCCCCCGTGCGCCGCTAGCCACCGCGGATGTGGCCGGAGTACGGCAGTCGTTCGCCGGCCTCGACCGAGAACCTAGGGTGCCGCGACATGCCACGCAGACGACCGATCACCGACATGTATCTCGCCGCCGTCGAAGCAGCAGTCGCGGCGCCCGGCCGGTGGGTTGAGATCCTCGCCGCCGTCGAAGCAGCAGTCGCGGCGCCCGGCCGGTGGGTTGAGATCCCACGAAGCTTCAAGACCGAGTTCAACGCCTCGATCACCGGCACGTGCCTGCAGGGTGGCTACCTCCGTGTTGAGCCTCGCGAGGGTGATCGGCCGATTGTCGTCCAGGGCAAGCGCTACATCAGAACGGCGGCTCCCGTAGAGACACGTCACCGGCGAGTCGGCGACGAATGGCGGTTGAGGATTCGCCTCACGTCGTGAGCCGCGATCTCAAGCTGCGCGCAGATCGCGCCGGTTGCGCCTTGCAGCTTGCACCGCGCCGTCGAAGCTGAAGTCCTCCGGCAACTCGTGACGCATGTCCAGCTCGTGCAGGTAATGGCGGTGGATCATCGCGGTCGACGTTCCGCACTCGTCGGCGATCCGCTTGATGTCCTCGCCAGCGAGCACGCGCAGCGAGATGTGCCCGCGTCGCAGCGAGTACGGAGTGACCCCCGTCAGGAACGACATCTCCGGGTCGCGGCCGGCAGCGACGCCACCGCATGACTTGATGTCGCGGATGAAGTTGTGTTGCTGCTCCAGCGTGTAGTGGCCATCAGGCGCGGCGCCGGGAATGATGAAGTCGTCGTCGCCGGCGGGCAGGGCGACGTTGTTCAGGCAGGCTCGCCACTCGAGCAGTTCGTCATTGAGCCACGATCGCATCGGCATGGTTCTGACGCCGTCAGCCGTCTTGGCCGCCGCGATGATCCGCCCGACCGGCCTGGTCGAGCCAGCCTCCGGCCTGCCCTTCGTGAGGACCTGCGCGACGCGAAACCGAGAACGGCTCACCTGACGGAAGGTCGCCCCGAACAGCTCCTGAGGACGCAAGCCGAGGCCGTAGAGCATCGATATCGCGATCGCATCGCGGGCCGGTATCCACAGCGACCGGCCGGGTGTTCGGCGATCGAGCGCGCCGCGGTGGAGCGCCGCGAATGCCTCCGGCGAGATCGCCCACGCCTTGCGTCGCGCAGCGGCTTCACGACGGGGGACCGGCTGCACCTCGGCCGCGGCCAGGCGCCGGGATCGGCGACGGTTGCGGCGGAGGCTGCGGACCCCGTTCGCTCGCATCCGCCCGGTCTCGACCCCCCAGCCGAACGCCGACGACAGCACCTTGCGGGCGCGGTCGCGGGTTGCCTGGCCGACGCCCGCTGCGGCCATCTGGCCGAGCACCTCGGTCACGGGCCCGGGCAACTCGAACTGCTCAAGCGGCCGGTGGCCGGCCAGGGGACGTAAGTGCTTGTTGTACACGTGCAGGTAGCTGATGGCGGTCGCCGTAGCTAGCTCGGGCCCGGCGTCGAGCCGGAACCAGTCGAGCATGAAGTCGTGAAGCGTCTCTGCCGGCTCGGCCGCGAGGCCTGCATCCTCGTCGAGGAACTCGCGGAGCCGCCCTTCGCTGCGCGCCTGCTCGAACCTCCGGTACCACTCCGACGCGTGGCTCCGCCGCAGGAATCCACCGCGCGTACGCTCGACGCCATGCTCGTCGCGGTAGCCGAGCCGCCAGCGCCGACCCTGCTTGGTCTCGTATGGCTTCGGAATCCGTGGCACCGTTCCGCAACCTTGCCTGCGATCTCCTAGGTCACCCAACGTCCGCGAGGCGAATCGGATCGGGACGCTGCATCGCGGTGATCGCGCGACGCGGTCGCCGTGCCGCGGGCGTGGTCGACGGGGATTTCGAGCTCCCGGCAGTCTCTGACCGGTTCCCAGCTGGCCGCCGAGTCGCCCACTCGATCAGGGAGCTGCGCCACAAGACGAGCTTGCCGTCGTCGTGGGGCTGCCACGCCTCGAGCTCGCCCCTGGTGATGGCGCGCCTCAGGGTCGTCTCGGAGAAGGGAACGAGTGTGAGCGCCTCCGTCAGAAAGATCAGCCGATCGTCGGCGTCGGTCGCGCACGCGTTGCCGCGGTCGACACGCGAGTCTTCACCCGGAGAGGACATGACTTCCATGAATCAGGAGCGACCAGCCTCGACGTAGACCGCGGCTGGCGGATGCGCACCTGCCCGTGCACCGGCTTTGCCACGGCGGCCGACACGCGTGCGCGTTCACGCCGTGTCTCCGACCACGACGTCGTCCACCTCGACGAGCAGGTCGAGCAGCAAGATGCGCGTCTCTTCGAGCGCAGCGCTCCAGGCGGCGCGTAGCAGGGCGTTCGCGAGATCCCTGCGCTCTGCTGGCGACAGCGCGTCGAGCTCGATGCGTAGCTGCCTCACCACGAGGCTCCTGGGCTCGACATGGTCACGGGCATGTCACTCATGAAGAGGCTCAGCGGCGCGTTTTGGCCCCTGCGTCTCGCAGCTCTTCGAGGCGGATTCGGGCGCGGGCCTTGCGCAGGTGCTTGTTGACGTTGGTGTAGGTGCGCCCGCCGGTGAGCTTGGCGATCTCGCGGTAGGTGAAGCCTGCGACGCGGAGCGCGAGGTCGCGGCGCTGTCGTGGCGGCAGCTCGGCTAGGCGCTCGAGGGCTCGGCGCGCCTCGATCGTGTCGTCGATCGTGACGCGGTCGGCGATGACGGCGTCCCAGCCTTCGCTGTGGTCGATGTCCTCGAGGTGCGGGGTATGGTGAGCGCGGCTGAGCCGGTAGGCCTCGTGGATGGCGACGACGCGCAGCCAGGCGAAGATCGCGGCGCGCTCGGGCTGGCTGCGCAGCATGATCGTCCAGGCGGTCTGGCAGGCGTCTTCGATTAGCTCGCGTGGGGCGTTGACGGCGCGGGCGACGGAGCGCTGCAGGTTGCGGTGATGGCGGCGGTAGAGCGCCTCCTCGTCGCCACGGGGCGGTGCAGGTGCGAGGGTGGTCGTGATCACGGCGGGCTCCGTTCGGTCGGGGCTGCTTGCGCCCCGGCCTGCGGGCGATGCCGGCCGCAGCCGCGCCCACGGGCGCACCTGACCGTTGGCGGGCCGGCTCGCCCGACACTTGGGGCAGCGAGCAGCCGCGACCGTGCGGTCGCAACCTGCGGCTCCGGCTCAGGCCGCCTGCTCTGCTTGTGCCGCCGTCGTGTCCGAGCTGTTGCTCAGCGCGTCTTCGATCCGCCGTGCGATCTCGTCGATCGTCTGGGCGTAGTCGCGGATCGCGTCCAGCGCGCCGTCCTCGCCCCAGCCGGCGATGTAGGGGATCGACTCGCCGCCGACGTCGAGCCCGGCGGAGGAGCAGACCACGTAAGTGACGCAGTCGACGAGCACCTCGGCCTTCTTGCGCCCGTACTGGCTGTAGCCGACGCCGAGTGCGTGAGCGAGCTCGTGGGTCAAGGTGCGGACCTGGCGGTTTGCGGGTCCGGTGGCGACGACGATCTGCTTGCGCTGTGTGTCGCACCAGCCGCCAGGGCCCGGCTCGGGGAGCTCGCGTATCTCGACGCGGTAGCCCAGCTCGCGGACGAGGTCGTGCAGGGGAGCGAGCAGATGCCGGTGGCTGTCGCCGTCGATTGGCTGTGACGGTGGGGTAAGCGGGACGGGCTCGACGCCGGGCAGTGGGTCGGTCATCGAGACGTCGAAGACCGGAACGGTGCGGAAGAAGATCCGCTTCTCGCCGGTCTCCTCGCCCGCGTCGTCGCGCTGCTTGACGGCGACCGGGGCGAGGATCTTGATCGCGGGCTGGCCCTTGCGTACGCAGCGGTTGAGCGCGAGGAAGGCGCGGAAGCCGGCGACGTAGCTGGGGGTGATGCCGCGGGCGTGGCACTCGCAGGCGATCAGCCATTGGTTGCGCAGGCTGTAACGGGAGAGGCCGTTGGTGGCGCGGACGCGGATCCAGCGTTGCCAGCCGTCGCTGGTGAGCAGTGCGCGGGCGGCGTGCTCGATGCGCTCGCGGTCGGCCTGGCGTTTCGCATCGCGCTCGGCGTCGGTCAGGCGGCGGCGGTTTCGATGGCGCGGCATCGTGGGTGCTCCTTGGGTTAGGTGGCCTGCGCCCGGTGCGCGGGCCGATCCCCCGCCGCCCGCACGCCCGCCAGGGCGTGCCATCCTCGGGTGGCGGG
>JBOGYU010000388.1:0-4779 GCA_050696935.1 Solirubrobacteraceae bacterium
CCGCAAGGTCGGGCATCTCGAGCGCCATCAGCGTCCCGGGATCGACCGGCTCGGACCGGCGCAGCCGCGTGCGATCGATCGCCACGTTGCGCGCGATCGCCAGCAGCCAGGTGGTCACCGCCCCCCGCCGCGGGTCGTACGCCCCCGCGTAGCGCCACGCCCGCACGAGCGTCTCCTGCGCCGCCTCCTCGGCCTCCCCGCGGTCGCCGAGGATGGTCAGCGCGAGCCCGAACACCCGCCCCTGGAAGCGCCGCACGAACGCGGCGGCTGCCTCCGGGTCGCGAGCGCCGAAGCCGGCGAGGAGCGCCTCATCGGAAAGCGGGGACCACAGGCCGATATACGCACGCGGAGACCGCCGGGCTCAGGCGCCCACGTCGTACAGCTGCCCGGGGTCGTGCCCGAGGCCGTTCGCGACCTGCCAGAGCGCGGCGAGCGCCTTGATCGCGTTGCGCTCGGCGAACGGCGGCAGCTCCTCGCCGTGCTCGCGCAGTACCGCCGCCAGGCGGTCGTAGAGCTCGAGCAGCTCGCGCTCGCCGTCGGAGACGGTCACATCGCCTTCCTTTCGCCGGTCCCGCCCCACACCTCGCGCTCGTCGTTGAGCCGCTTCGCCTTCAGCTCGAATCGCGGCAGGCTCCCCGGCTCCGCCCGCCGCACCCCGAAGCGCAGGCCCTCGTGGGCCTCGGCCAGCGCGCGGCCCAGCTCGGCGAGCACCTCCTCGCCGCCGCCCACCTCCACGAGCACCTCGATCTCGTCGCGGATGCCGTCCAGGGTGTACAGCCGGATCTGGAACTCCTCCACGTCGGCCACCCGCCGCACGATCGCCTCGACCGCCCGCGGATAGACGTTCGTGCCGCGGATCACCTTCATGTCGTCCACCCGCCCGCGGATGCCGCCGTCGTAGAGGTCGAACCCGCGGCCGCACGAGCAGCGGGACGCCGGCACACGGCAGACGAGGTCACCGGTCCGGTAGCGCAGCACGGGGATGAACCCGCGCCCGAACGAGGTCACGACCCGCTCGCCGAGCTCGCCGTACCCCACCGGCTCGCCGCTCGAGGGGTCCACCACCTCCTCCGCGTAGTGGTCCTCGATCAGGTGCGCGCCGCCCGGCTGCTCGTCGCACTCGAACATCATGATCGTGCCGAGCTCGGTCATGCCCGCGGTGTCGCCGGCCTTGGCGCCCCACTGCTCCTCGATCAGCGCCTTGGTCGCCGGGATCGAGCCGGCGGGCTCGCCGGACAGGATGAGCCGGGCGACGGAAGAGCCCGGCAGGTCGATCCCCAGCCGCCGCGCCTCCTGGGCCATGCGCAGCGCGTAGGTCGGCGTCGAGCACACCACCGTGGCCTCGCACTCCACGAGCATCCGCACGCGCGCCTCGGTGGCCATGTTGCCGCCCGGGAGCACGAGGCAGCCGAGCTTCTCGCACGCGTACTGGGCGCCCCAGAAGCCGACGAACGTGCCGTAGCCGAAGGCGAAGAAGACGGTGTCGACGGGTCGCACCCCGAAGCCCCAGAAGCCGTAGCACCACATCTCCGCGATCCACTCCCAGTCCTTGGTGCCGTCGAGCACCGCGAGCGGGCGGCGGCCGCTGGTGCCCGAGGTGGTGTGGTAGCGGATCGCCTTCTCGGCCGGGACCGCGAGCACGTCGCCGTACGGCGGCCGCGCCTCCTGGGACTCCATCCACTCCGCGCGGGTGAGCAGCGGGATGCGCCGCAGGTCGTCGAGGGTCTCGATCGATTCCGCGGTCACCCCGGCGGAGCGCAGCCGCTCGGCCTGCCAGGGCGCGTGCTCCAGCGTCCAGGCCACCAGCCTGCGCAACTTGCGCGCCTGCAGCGCGTCGAGCTGCTCCCGCGACATGGTCTCCGTGTGCGGGTTCCAATACCGCGACATGCGCGCAGACTACAAGCGCGCGAACGGCTCGAGGCCGAGCCGGTCGGCCTCGTCGACGATCAGCATCTAGCGGCGCTGCCCAGCGCGGGCTCGGTCCTGAGCGGTCGCCGCCGGAACGCCGCACGCCAGGATGAGCACCGCGTGAGCAACGTGCTTGACTGAGACGAGGATGAAAGCGACCGCAGGCATCGAGCTGCTCCTGCGGCTCGATAGGGCGTCATCCGTATCGCTCCGCGTGCAACTCGAGCAGCAGCTGCGGGACGCCGTGCGGACCGGGACACTGCGCCGAGGTACGCCGCTGCCGGCGACGCGGACGCTCGCCGCCGAGCTCGCCGTTGCGCGGAACGTGGTCACCGACGCGTATTCCCAGCTCGTCGCGGAGTGCTATCTCGTCGGCCGGCAGGGCGCGGCGACCCGGGTCGCCGAGCTCGCCCGCCCGCAGGAGGAGGCGCGGCCGCAGCGGCAGGTCGAAGACGTATGGCGCTTCGATTTCCGTTCCGGAGCCCCGGACGTCTCGCTCTTCCCGCGGCGGGCCTGGGCGGAGGCGGTCGCGCAGGCACTGCGCGAAGCGCCAGACGCCAGGTTCGGCTACGGCGATCCGCGCGGCACACCGGAGTTGCGCAGCGCGCTCGCACAGTATCTCGGCCGGGTGCGCGGGGTCGCCGCCGACCCGGCCTCGATCGTCGTGACGTCGGGCGTGGCGCAGGGCTTGGCGCTGGTCTGCCGCGCCCTGCGCGCGGGCGGTGTTCGGTTCCTGGGTGTGGAGGAGCCGGGCAGCGGGCCGGTGCTCGAGCAGGTGAGCACCGTCGGCCTCACCGCCGTGCCGGTCCAGGTTGACGGAGACGGCGTGCACGAGCCGGCGCTGCGTGCCAGCGAGGCGGAGGCGCTGCTCGTGACTCCGGCACACCAGTTTCCGACCGGCGTGGTCCTGTCGCCGGCGCGGCGCGCGGGCGTCCTTTCGTGGGCGGCCGAGCGCGACGCGTTCGTCTTCGAGGACGACTACGACGCCGAGTATCGCTACGACCGCGCGCCGATCGGCGCGCTCCAGGGCCTCAACCCCGACCGCGTGGTCTACGCGGGATCGGTGAGCAAGACGCTGGCGCCGGCTCTGCGTCTCGGGTGGCTCGTGGTCCCGGACGCGTTGAGAGCGGCCGTGCTCCACGAGAAGGCGAATGATGACCGCGCCACGCCGCTCATCGAGCAGCTTGGGCTCGCGCTCCTGCTGGAGCGCGGCGAGGTCGATCGTCACCTCCGACGTTCCAGGCCGATCTACCGGCGCCGGCGCGATCAGCTGACCCAGGCGCTGGCCCGCCACATGCCCGATGCTCGTCCGGAGGGCGAAGCCGCCGGGTTGCACGTGCTGGTGCACCTCCCGTCCGCAGTCGATGAGGCCGCGGTCGTCGAGCGCGCTCGCACCCGCGGGGTCCGCGTCACCGGCCTCGCCGAGCACCGGATGCGGCCCGGCGGTCCGGCGCTGGTGCTCGGCTACGGCCGGATCCAAGAGGCCGCGATCGAGCGCGGCATCCGGGAGCTCGCCGCTGCCGTCAGTGACGACCGCCGGCCAGTGCGGCCGCGCCGCCGAGAAGCAGGTAGATCGCACCCGTGACGTGACGTTCGCGGCGGGCGAAGCCGGCACGTGCACGCAGCCGATCGCCGAGCGCGCTCGCGCCCACGACGAACAGCAGGTCCATGCAGAGCGCGATCGCGAAGAACACCAGCCCGAGCGCCAGCGTCTGCGTCGCTGTGGCGCCGCGATCGGCGTCGACGAACTGGGGCAGGAACGCGAGGAAGAACAATGCCACCTTCGGGTTGAGCACGTTGACGAACGCGCCCTCGGCGAAGGCGCGGTGGAGCGGGGCGGGCGCGACGTCCTCCTCGTCAGCCACGCGGTGATGGTGTGTGAGGGTGCGGATGCCGAGGAAGAGCAGATACGCGACGCCCACCCACTTCAGCGTCGCAAACGCCGCCGCGGAGGATGCGATGAGCGCCGACACGCCGATGGCGGCAGCGGTGACGTGGACCAGCGTCCCGGCCTCGACTCCGAGCGCCGACGCGAAGCCGGCGTGGCGGCCCTGGGACGCACTGCGCGCGGCGATGTAGAGCGAATTCGGGCCGGGGATGGCCACGAGCGCGACGGTCGTGGCGGCGAACAGGAGCAGTGTGGTGAGCTCGGGCATGACGCCACCGTACGGACCGCCGGACCGGCCCGCGAGGGCCAGTTGGAGCGCCGCGGAGAGGTCCACATCGATCGCGTCGCGCGAAGCTGGACCGAGGATCGATGGCGCAGCCCTGCGCGAGCTGCGCCTCGTCAAGACACTGTAGAGGCGTTCGGGCTCAACGCGACGAGTTGCCGGACGGCCGGCGAACAGCGGTGTGCCCACCTTGACGATCAGCGCGTGGGCCGGCGATGAAGCAGGTCAGATCACGAGCCATCGGTGCTCGTTCGAGGGCGAGATACGCCAGTTGATCTAGGCTCCGGCGATGCACGTCGGGGTCGGGCTGCCCACCACCACGCCGGGCGCTGACGGCGCGCACCTGGTCGAGTGGGCGCGCCGCGCCGACGCCGGGCCGTTCTCCAGCCTCGGGGTGCTCGACCGGCCGCGGTACGACTCGATCGATCCGTTTACGGCGCTCGCCGCGGCCGCCGCGGTCACCGAGCGCGTCCGCCTGGCGACGATGGTCGCGATCGGCCCGCTCCGCCCCGCGGCCCTGCTCGTCAAGGAGGCGGCCGGCGTCCAGGCGCTCTCCGGCGGGCGGCTCACGCTCGGCTTGGGGATCGGTGCCCGCCGCGACGACTACGAGACGGCGGACGTCCCGCACCGCGGCCGCGGCGCCCGGCTCTCCGGCCAGCTCGCCGAGCTGCGCGACTGGGCCGACAGCCCGGTCGTGGCC
>JBOGYU010000389.1:0-4779 GCA_050696935.1 Solirubrobacteraceae bacterium
GCGCCTGAGCGACGCGCGGCCGCCCCCGCCGCCGCCGCCCGAGCTCGCCCGCCGCTTGCGCTCCATCCACGTGATCGCCATCGCCGCCGGGCTCGCGAGTGCGGCGGTCATCGGCATGCGGTCGTTCCTCGTCGTCTTCACGGTGTCGGTCGGGTTCGACGTCGCGAGCGCCGGTCTGCTCCTCTCGGGCACCGGGCTCGTCGCGATCGTCAGCCGGCTCGGCCTGGGCATCCTCGGCGACCGCCGCCCGGGCGACTCGCTCAGCCGGGCCGCCGCGCTCATGGTCCTGTGCGCGTTCGGCTTCGTGCTGATGGCGGCCGGCGGCGACACGCTGGTCGTGCTGGGAGCGCTGCTCGCCGGCGGCCTCGCGTGGGGCTGGCAGGCACCCCTGAGCCTGGCGGTCGTCACGCACAACCCCCACGCCACGGGCGCCGCCATCGGCATCCAGATGTCCGGCTTCTTTGCGGGAGCCGTCGCCGGCCCGCTCGCGGTCGGGATCCTCGCCGAGCACGGCGGCTTCACGGCAGCGTGGGTGCTCTGCTGCTTCCTCGCACTCGCGGCCGGCGGGATCGCGCTGCTGGCACGGCGGGTCGGTCCCGGCTGAGCATCAGCTGACCGGCGTCGCCGGGACCTGAGCCCGTCCCATGTCAGGCGGGGACGAGGATGCCGCGGCCCTGCAGCCGCCCCTGGTCGAGGTCCGCCATCGCGTCGTTGATGGCGTCCAGCGGATAGGTGGTCGTGTGCAGCGTGACCCGGCCCTGCGCGGTCAGCGTCATCAGGTCCTGCAGGTCGACGTAGGTCCCCACCAGGTTCCCGATGAACGAGATCTCGCGCGAGATGATGTCGATCGTCGGGACGTTGAGGTTCTCCCCGTAGCCGATCACGTAGTAGAAGCCGCCGTCCTGCAGCATCTCGACGCCGTCCTCGAGCGCGCCCTTCTCGCCGACGAAGTCGATGATCGCCTCGGCGCCCGCGCCGTCAGTGAGCTCGGCGACGGCCGCCCGCTGCGAGCCGTCGGCCCTGACGGTGTGGTCGGCCCCCAGCTCGCGCGCGAGCGCGAGCGCCTTCTCGCTCGGGTCGACGGCGATGATCTCGGTCGGCGTCATCGCCTTCAGGCACTGGATGCCGATATGCCCCAGCCCGCCCGCCCCGATCACGACGGCCCGCGTGCCCGGGCCCAGCACCGGGATCGCCTTCTTGACGGCGTGGATCGCGGTCAGCCCCGCGTCGGCGAGCGCGGCGATCTGCGTGGGGTGCAGCGAGGGGTCGAGCTTGACGACCGACCGCGCGCTGGTCTGCAGCAGCTCGGCGAAGCCGCCGTCGCGGTCGATGCCGGGGAACGAGCCGTCGACGCAGTGCATGTCGTCCCCGCGCCGGCACGGCCGGCACAGCCCGCAGGCGATGAACGGGTGCACGATCACGGTGTCGCCGACCTCGACGTTCGTCACCCCGGAGCCGACCTCGTGCACCCAGCCGGCGTTCTCGTGGCCGGGCGTGTACGGGAGCGCGACCTGGGACTTCTCGGCCCACTGGCCCTCCTGGATGTGCAGGTCGGTCCGGCACAGCCCGGCCGCGCCGATCCTGACGATCACGTCGAGCGGCCCGGCGGCCTTCGGCTCGTCGACCTGCTCGAGCTTCAGCGCCTCGTGGTAGGCGTGCAGACGTGCGGCCTTCATGCCGCCACCCCCTCCGCATAGCGGGTCTTCAGCAGATCGCGGCACATGCCCCCGTTGGTCTCGAGGCTCAGGCTCACCAGCCGGGCGCGCCGCAGCCACGCCGGCAGCTCCTGGGCGGTCAGCGCCGCGCCGTCGCCGGTCACGAGCGCCGGTGCGTCCGCGCCGTGCGGCAGGCCGAGCGCGGCGCGCAGCGCGACGCTCCGCACCGCGTCGGGCGTGGCCGGCAGGTCCGCGACGCGGTACGAGACGACCGCCTCCGGGCTCGCGCCGGCGCCCACCAGCGCCTGGCACAGCCGCGCCTGGCGGGCGAGCAGCGCCTTGCGGCGGAACAGCTCGCGCAGTGCGTCGAGGTCCCCGGCCGTCTCGCCGGGGAACGCCGCGTCGAACCCCGCGCCGCGGCCGACCGCGGCGTTGATCTCCGCGCCCGTGTAGTGGTCCTCGAGCACGACCGTCACCTCGCCCACCCCGGGCAGCCGGCGCACCGCGGCGCGCGCGTCGGCCGCCATCAGGAACGCGAAGTTCGGCGCGCACTGCGGCGTCGGCAGCCGCAGCCGCACGTCGACGTCGCCGGCCGCGGTCACGACGCAGGAGCCGACGAAGCCGAGCGCGATGATCGGCTCGTCGAGCTCCGGGTCGTACACCGTGCCCAGCGCCGCGAGCACGCGGGAGCGCAGCGTCACGGGCGCCCCTCCACGAGCTGCGCGTCGGCCTGATCGGCGGGGGCGCCGGCTTCGGCCGGCAGCCGGCACTCCTCCGGCACCTCGATGCCGTAGAGCCTGGCCGCGTTGAGCCCGAGGACCTTCTTCCTGGCGGCCGTCGTCCAGCGCGGGTAGTCGGAGTAGCTGTCGTCCGGGTAGTCCCAGGCGACGAGGCCCTCCACCTGCCACCGCGGCTCCCAGATCGCGTAGTCGGAGGCGAACAGCATCTTGTCCTCGCCGACCCAGAACAGCAGCTCGCCCATCACCTTGGCGAAGAATCGCGGGCGGGCGTGCATGAGGCCCCCGACCACGACGGCGAGCCCCGCATAGACGTTCGGCTCCTGCGTCGCCATGAAGCAGAAGTCCTCGATCCGCGGCAGGCCGACGTGCTCGACGATGAAGTTGAGCTCGGGGAAGTCGGTCGCCACGTGATCGACGTCCGAGACGTCGAACGCGTCCTTGTCCAGCGGCCAGATGGTCGGCCCCTTGTGGACGTGGATGTTCGTGATCCCGAGCTCCCGGCACTTCTCGAAGAAGGGGATCGCCTCGGGGTCGGTCAGCTTCCAGCCGCGCGAGCCCTTGTACCACTCGGCCGTGTAGAGCTTGACGCCCTTGATGCCGTAGCGCCCGTGGTCGGCCTCCAGCTGCCGCAGGGCGGCCTCGCCCTCGCGCGGGTCCCAGCGCCCGTTGAGGACGAGCCTGCCGGGGAAGCGCTCGAGCAGCGGGGCGTTCTGCTCGGTCGTGTTGAACCCGTTCGCGTACCACTCCTTCAGGTACGTCGGCTGGAAGATCCCGACGTCCACGTGCCCCTCGCGGAAGACGTCCTTCTCGAAGTCCTCCACCGAGTACTTCTGGAAGTGCTCCAGCGTCCAGTGCGTCTCCGGCGGGCCGAGGCCCTGGTAGGCGTGGAAGCACTCGATCCAGCCCTTGGCGTACTGCTCGGCGCCCGTGACCCAGTTCTCCGGGCTCGCGTCCCAGAAGTGCACGTGGCCATCGACGATGAAGTACTTCTCGCCGTCCTTCTCGTACATGCGGACCTCCTCCTCGACGTACTCCGCAGAATCCTCCGGTTGGGCCCGGAGCACAACCCGATCTGCGCGCTCGAGCGAGCCGAACCAGACACACTCTCGCCGGGCGTCAGTCGCGGCGCTGACTTCGTCGGGGTTGAGCGCATCGCCAGCGAGGCGGAAGGTCGCGTAGGTGCGGGCGCAGTTGGGGTTCTCGTCGAGCGAGCTCACGCGGTCAGGCTCATAGGATGAACCCGTCACCCGGGGTGCTCACATTCGTCTGCCGTGCCGTCGGGCGCACATACCGTCGGTGCGGCCCTATGCCGCGAGGCGGGCGGGTGGGGGCTGCCACTCCTCGCGGGACGGGACGTCGGGGACCGGGCGGCCGTCGGGGCGGACGAAGGTCGCGGCTCCGCGGAGCCGCTGGATCGTGAAGCCGCCCTCGTGCACGAGCCGGTGATGGAACCGGCACAGCAGGATGAGGTTGCCCTGGTCGGTGCGGCCGCCGTGCGCCCAGTGACGGACATGGTGGGCGTGGATGCCGTGCCGGCGCGTGCAGCCGGGATAGCAGCAGCCGCGGTCGCGCCGCTCGAGCTGGGCGCGCAGCGCCGCAGACACGACGCGGCGCTTGCGGCCGTGGCCCACAGTGCCGTCCGCGCGCGCGAGCGCGGGTACCAGCTCGCCGTCGCAGGCGTGGCGGCGCGCGGTCTCCGACGGGACGGCGGGGCCGTGCTCCAAGGCGCACAGCTCGCCCGCGCGGTCGTCGGCTGAGGCTGCGGTGCAGGCGAGGGCGGCGTGGTCGACGTGCAGCACGACCTGCGTTCGTGGGGCGCCGCTGAGCGCGATCTCGGCGAGCGCGTCGGCGCGGCGTGCGCCCAGCGGCGGCCGCCCCGCGCCCGGCTCGGTTTCGGCGGGGCGGTGCAGCGCCTCGGCCGCGGTCTCGATTGCGTCCACGAGCGCGGCGCCGGCGTCGGCGGCCAGCCGCCCGCAGAACCGCAGCGATCCGTCCACCGGGTCCCACCACCACTGCAGCGTGCGGCACTCGTGCGCGCGGTTGGCGACATCGCGGTCGGCCGAGGGGGCGCTGCGCAACGCCTGCACGGCGCGCTCGAGCTGAGAGGCGGTCGATCCGCGCGCGAGCTCCAGCAACCGCCGCTGTCCTCGCTGCTGCTCGCGCGCGACAGCGCTCGCACCTTCGAGTAGGACAGCTCACCGGTCGTGAACGCGTGCCGCACCAGCGGCATCGCCGCCAGCCGCCGCGCCACGCGGACGTGGTCGCGCGCGGCGCGCGGACCGATCGCGCACCGCCACGCCAGCCACTCGGCGGTACCGCGGAACCCCCACGCCCGCGCGCCCTCGCGCCGGTCGAACTCGGCCACCAGCGCCAGCCACCGGGCC
>JBOGYU010000390.1:0-4754 GCA_050696935.1 Solirubrobacteraceae bacterium
CAGCTGCCCCGACGCTCGTCCGCGCGCCGGCCCCGGCGCCGACGGACGGAGCGGGCAACGCCGCCGACGCCACCGCCGAGAACCCCCTCGGCGCCCTGCGCGTGCCCGCACCCGGCGAGGGGGCAGCGTGATCGCGCTGGTCACCGACGAGGTGACCGGCGCCGACACGTCGCTGGGCTGCGCGCTGCGCCCCGAAGACAAGCCCTACGGCTGCGCCCTGACCGGCAGCCAGGGGACCGGCAAGACGTCCGTCATGGCCCAGTCCTGCGCCGACGACGCCCAGGACGAGGAGTGCTGCCTGATCGTGCTGGACCCCAAGCGCGACCTGGCCGACAAAGCGCTGTCGGTCATTCCCCGCGATCGTCGGGTGTGGATCCTCGACCTCGCCGAGCCCGAGATCGGCATCAACCCGCTGCTCATCCCCGGCCGCCCCGACGCGGTCGCAGACGCCGTCGTCGAGGGCTTCCGCGATACCAACGAGGACGGCGCGATCATGGCCTCCTCCGATCGCTACCTACGCCAGGCCGCGATCGGGGCGCTGGTGCTCGCCCTCGAGGAGCGGCGGATGCCGACGATGGGCGACCTCTACCGGCTGCTGCTCCCGCACGACGACACAATGCGACGCCGCGTGGCCGAGCTCTGCGACACGCACGGCGAACTCGCCTTCACGTCGGTCTTCTTCGGCGAGTCGCTCCCCACCGACCTGCGGGACGCGCGGTCACAGACGACGGTCAAGCTCGACGCGCCGCGCAACAAGATCGAGGCGCTGCTCGGTGTGCCGTCCGTCAACCGGATGCTGCACCACCCGTTCCAGCGTTCGCTGCACGAGATCATCGCCGAGCGCGACGTTCTCGTCGTGCGCGGCGCGAGCGGCAGCATCGGCGAGGGCAACGCCATCAAGGTTCTCACGTGGCTGCTGCGCTGCCTGGACGCTGCGCTCTCAGACCAGCAGCAGAAGGCCGAACGCGACCGCGTCCGCGTCGCGCTGAAGGTCGACGAGGCGCACCTGCTGCTGAGTCCGACGTTCGCGCGCATGCTCGCGGTCCACCGCTCCGCCGGCCTGGAGGCGATGTGCGCGTGGCAGCAGCTCTCGCAGATCAAGGACCTCGCGGTGCGCGAGGCCACGACGAACCTGCTCCAGAACCGCATCGTCTTCCGTATGAACAACCCGGAAGACGCGCGGGCCGAGATCGGCGTGATGATGTCGGCCTACGCCGACCTCCTGCAGGGCTCCCGCGAGTCCCGCGCGCTCACGCGCTTCCAGCCCGACATGCTGGTCAACCTCGACGTCTTCTACGCGCTGTGCTCATGGGTCGCCGGCGGCCGCCGAGCCGACGCGTTCGTCGGGCGCACGATCCGCCCACGCGAGGACCCCGAGCTGATCGCCCAGCACGAGTGCGCGCAGCGCGAGCGCGGCGCGTTCGTCGTTGAGCGCCTGCCCAACCTCGTCGCTCCGCGGAGCTGGGTGCGGCGCGCCGCCGTCGTCGGCGTCGACGCTGTCGCCGAGGAAGGTGCACCTGAGCCCCTCGCCGTTGAGGCCGCTGCGACGTTCGACGTTCCCGGCGCCCCCGCCTCTGAGGGCGAACCCCCCGCCGACGCTGCGCCCGCGGCGCCCGTCGACGCCGCAGCCGGCGATCGCGTCAACGGCGGCCCGGACACCGCCGTTGTGGACGGCTCCGACGCCGCGCCTGCGCCGGGCCCGCCGCCCGACGAGTCCGCGCGCGCGCCGCGGCTGCGACGCGTGCGCATCGAAGCCGAGCCGTTCGATCCCGCCCGGACCGGCGGGGGCGACCCGCGCGAGGTGATCGACAGCCAGCCAGTAGGCACGCACATCCGCCTCGAGCACAGCTACACCGAGCTCGCGATCGATCAGCCGCTGCGCCTCAAGTACGAGCCGGCGCGCTCCCTCGCCGACGAGAAGGCGCTCGCCCGCGTCGACGCGCGCGCCAAGCAGATCCTCGCCGCGCTGCACGAGGCCGGCTTCCTCCTCGCCCCGCAGATCGGCCGGCGCTACTGGCCCGACGGCACCAACGAGCGCAACATCCAACGAGCTCTCGCCCGTATGGCCGAGCTCGGCCTCGTCGAGCGGTTCCGGATCATTACCGCCGACGGCGGCACCCAGCCGTTCATCTACCAGCTGAACAAGGGCGGCTTCGAGTACGCCCAGACGCAGCGCGGACCTCACGGAGCGTTCATCCACCCCGAGGCTCAGTGGCGCGAGCGCAAGGTCTCCGACCCCCGGTACGTGCTGCACAACCTGCACGCGACCGCCTGGGTGCTCTCCTTCGAGCGCGCCGCCGGGCGCTTCGTGCGCGCATGGCACGGCCCCAGCCATCCGGTCACCCGACCGCGCGTGCCGCGGGTCAAGGAGGAGCGCGAGTGGGTCAACCTCGGCCCGCGCCATCTCAAGCCGCCGCCGAACATGGCTATCCACGGGCTCAAGTTCCCGGCCAACGTCGACGTCGCCCGCCAGGAGTTCGAAGGCCTGGAGACCGACGCGCTCATCGAGCTCGCAATCCCGGCCGGCAACAGCACCCGCCGCGTCGACGTCTTCGTCGAGATGGACCGCACCCGCCGCCCATCCAAGAACTCCCCCAAGTTCCGACGCTACGACCACTTCATCACCGGCTGGTCAACACTGCTCGACCGCTACGCCGAGGCGCTCAAGGAGCGCCCCATCGTCGTGTTCGTCTGCGAGGACGGCGACCAAGCGCTCGACTTCCTCAAGGTCGCCGACAGTCAGGTCACCGGGGCGATTGGCGTCAAGGGGACAGAGATCGCCGAATGGCAGCATCCCGCGCGCGAGCGGATGTTCTTCGTCGCCGAGCGCGACCTGCACTCCGGCACGCTGCGTGCGCTGCGGCTGCCGACGCACCCGCCGAAGGTGCGCGCCGCCCTCGGCGAACCCCGCGACCCCCAGCCCGAGCAGGTCAGCATCCTGCCGCGCCGCCTGCTCGGGCCGAGGTGACGTGGCGGCTCGTGACCCGCGGCGGCGCCAGTGCACCAGTTCGCCAGCCGCAGCGACGTTCTGTTCGGTGTGCAGGCCCGCCCGTTCCGCAGCCTATGCAGGGATTTTGGCTCTGCGTCAGGCACCGGGACGACACGCGGGACTGCCATGGTAAGGAAGGGGTCGCCGGTTCGAGTCCGGCAGAGGGCTCTCACTCGAATACGCTGCTAAGGCGCGGTTTCTGAGGGCTCGTCGGGTGGCGGACGGCCGCTCGTGGGCCACGCGAATGCGGCCGATGGAAACGATCTGGAAACTTCGGCCGTCGCGCCGGGCGTCCGTGTGCCGCCTGGTCGACCCCGGTCGGCAGGCTCCTGCCTGCCCTCCTACCCAGCCCATCAGCGGAGCCGGCGGCGGCTGTCAAGGGCCGCAGGCCCGACCCCGAGCGAAGCGAGCGGGTTGACAGTCGGCCGGCGGCGGAGCTACGTGAGGCGGATCGGGGGCTATCCGCCGAGACGGAGAGCTCCCATGCTGAGGGACGCGCCCACCCGCAACGGGCGCGCGCCAGGCGAAGGCCCCGCGCCGGGGTGGCGCGTCGCGCGGACGGTGCCTCCGGCGCGCCTGACCCGGCGCCTAGGACGCGCGCCCGGCACGTTGGCGGCGGCGGCATCCGTCGGTGGCCTGTCCGCTCATTGCCCGGACCTCTCCGAGCCGGCGCGACGAGCAGGGGCGGCGCTTACCACAAGCGCGTGCGCGGGTGCGGTCTCGGAGGCGACGGGGGCAGCAGGGCGCTCGCGAAGCGCTCGGGCATCATCATCACGCCCGATCCAGACCGCGGCGGCCGCGACGGCGATGAAGGGGACTACCGCCGACAGCAGTGGCAGGCGGCGCGGCGCGCGCGCCTGCCAAGCCGGCACGATCTCGAGGCCGTGGCCGGCGAGGGCGCGCTGCGCAGCCGCGAGCGCGGCGCCGTCGCCGAGCGACTCGTCGGCGATCACGATCGAAGGTGGCGTGGAGAAAAGTGCTGGACGCCGCATGAGATAGGTCCCTCATGCGCTCCTGTTGCCACGCCGCCCGAGATTCCCCCCTCGTTCTCGGCCCGGCCTCGATGACGGAATTCGGCTGCTGCCGGGTTGTGGTCCCGGCGGTCGCGGGTTCGAGTCCCGTCGCTCACCCTCCTCAGTCAGTCAGTCAGAAGTTCCGGCAGACAGGCGGGTTCGTACCGAGCTGGCCGCCGGCGACGCCGAGGTGTTCCGCCATCGGTCAGGGGTCCTCGGCTCGCCGGTCTCAGGGTGGACGATGTGACCCGGTCTCGCGCATCGCGTGCCGCCAGAGCCGTTGTTACTCGCTCGCTCGCGGATGCGGCGTGTCGCATCGCACCGCTGCGCAGGCTCACCCCCACCAGTTCCAGAGGCTGCGGCCGTTGGCGGCGGCGAGCACCCGTCGCCCTGGTGCTTCACCGTGAGCGCCGGCATCAGACCGTGATGTGATGGATAGACCGTCATGGCGGGCTGGGTGCCTGGCTTGTGGGAGGTTCGAGCGGTGTGTCCGGACGCGCAGTGGCCGTTTGGTCGCTCGGAGCGGCGTGCGGCGGGCGCGTAGCTGGCCGTCGGGGTGCGATCCGGGCAGGGGCGATCGCCGGCGGGCGGTGCGGTCTGGACTTCCCGGTGGGCGCTCAGGCCGGCGCGGGTGGCGCGAGGCCGCGCGCGGCTCGGCAGGCGCGCGCGAACGCTTCGCTCGATGGCAGGCCGGCGGGCAGGCGCGGGATGATCTGGCGGGCGTGGTGGATCACGCGGGCGGGGACGCAGAG
>JBOGYU010000391.1:0-4732 GCA_050696935.1 Solirubrobacteraceae bacterium
CCCGTGCGGTGCCCGTGCCGGCGCCGCCGGCGTCCGCCGCCGAGCTGCGCCGCCTCTACCGCCGGCTCGGCCGGGTGATCGACGTCCGGCCGCGCACGATCCACGAGCGCGTCGTCGAGGGCGTCGCCGAGACGCCGTACTCCAACGTGACGATCAAGACCGCCGTGGACCGCGCCGCGTTCAACTACCTGCGCGAGCGCAGCGAGCAGTTCCCCGGCGTCGAGGTCGAGAAGCAGTACCTGCGCGACTACCCGCACGACAAGCTCGGCGCCCAGCTGTTCGGCACGCTGCGCGAGATCTCGCCCGAGGAGCTCGAGATGGAGCGCTACCGCGGCGTGGAGGCGGGCACCCGGATCGGCGCGGAGGGGATCGAGAAGAGCTACGACGAGTACCTGCGCGGCACCGACGGGTTCACGCGGATCGTCATCAACGCGCTCGGCAGCCGCGACGACCGCCGCCAGATGACCCGCAAGGAGCCGACGCAGGGCCAGCGCCTGCGCCTGACGCTCGACCTCGGGCTCCAGCGCGCCGCCAACGACGCGCTCGCCCGCGCGGTGGCGGCGGCCGCGGAGAACGGCGCCAGGGCAGGCGCCTACGTGGCGATGGACCCCACCAACGGCGAGATCCTCGCGCTCGGCTCCTACCCGAGCTTCGACGCCAACGAGTTCGCCAAGCCGATCTCCCAGCGGCGCTACGAGCAGCTCGCCGCCGAGGAGAACGGCGCGCCGCTGTTCAACCGCGCGATCGCGGCCACCTATCCGACGGGCTCGACGTTCAAGCCGATCACCGCGATGGCGGCGCTCCAGGAGGGCGTGATCACGCCGGCGAGCACGATCTTCGACAACGGCTCCTTCGAGCTCGGCGACCGCGTGCTCAGGAACGCCGAGGGCGCCGTCTACGGCTCGCTCCAGCTCTCGGGCGCGCTCACCGTGTCATCCGACGTCTTCTTCTACAACCTCGGCCTGCAGATGAACGGGCGCGGGCCGGTGCTGCAGGACTGGGCGCGCAAGCTCGGCATCGGCCGGCCGACGGGGATCGACATCCCCGGCGAGTTCGAGGGCCTGATCCCCGACGCCGAGTGGCGCAACGAGGGCTACGAGGACTATGTCGAGTGCGTCGAGGACAACAAGCTGACCGCGCGGACGACGGCGGCGCTGTACGAGTGCGGCGGGATCGAGCGCCCATGGTCGGCCGGCGACAACGTCAACCTCGCGGTGGGGCAGGGCGACCTCCAGGCCACCCCGCTCCAGCTCGCGACCGCCTACGCGACGATCGCCAACGGTGGCAAGGTCGTGCGCCCGCACCTGGGCAAGCAGGTCGAGGACGGCGGCGGGCGCCTCGTCGAGGAGCTGCGGACGCCCGCCCGGCGGCGGGTGGACTTCGACCCCGCGCACCGCGAGGCGATCATGGCCGGCCTGCACGGCGCGGCGACGGCCGCGGACGGCACGTCCGCGGACGTGTTCGCCGACTTCCCGTACCGCGACGTGATGTACGGCAAGACCGGCACCGCCGAGCGCGCGCCGAACCCCGACCAGTCGTGGTATGCGGCCTACGTGGACCATCCGACGAAGCCGATCGTGGTGGTCACGACGATCGAGCGCGGCGGCTGGGGCGCGGAAACTGCGGCACCGGCAGCACGCCTCATCCTCAATGAGTGGTTCGATTTGCGGGACGACGAGTTCCGCGAGGGGACCGACCAGTCGAATTGAGCACGCACCCGATCCAGCCCGCCTCCGAGCCGCCGCCCCCGCTCGTGCCCCGCGAGTGGCGGCTGCGGCTGGATCCGCTGCTCCTGCTCGCGACGCTCGGGCTGGTGGCGTGCTCGCTGATCGCGCTCCACAGCGCGACCCGCAACGACATCCCGAACGACCCGGACTACTACGTCTTCCGCCAGGCGATCTACGCCGGCGTGGGGCTCGTGCTCATGTACGGCGTGTCGCGGATCGACTACTCGCGCCTGCGCGAGCTGCGCTACCCGATCTACGGGCTGATGCTGGCGCTGCTCGTGACCGTCCTCGCGATCGCCGGCGCCACCCGCGGCTCGCGCTCGTGGATCGAGCTGCCGTTCTTCAACTTCCAGCCGTCGGAGCTCGGCAAGGTGCTGCTCGTGCTCGCGCTGTCGGCGTTCCTGGTCGACCGGATGCGCCGCATGGGGCGCGACACGACGGCCCGGATCATGCTGCTCGGGCTCATCCCCGCGATGCTCGTGATGACCGAGCCCGACCTCGGCTCGGCAATGGTCTACATCGCCGGGACGCTGGCCGTGCTGTTCGTCGCCGGCGCGCCGTGGAAGCACTTCGCCGCGCTCGCCGCCCTGTTCGCGGTGGCGCTCTCGCTCGTGCTCGTGGCCGCGCCGATGGCCGGCGTGCAGGTGCTCGAGCCCTACCAGGTCGATCGCCTGACCTCGTTCCTGCACCCGTCGGCGGATCCGGGCGACGAGGGCTACCAGCAGCACCAGGCGCTGATCGCCATGGGCTCGGGGGAGAAGACCGGGCGCGGCGTGGCCAACGCCACGCAGACGTCGCTGAACTTCCTGCCCGAGCACCACACCGACTTCATCTTCGCCGTGGTCGGCGAGACCTACGGTTTCGCGGGCTGCGCGCTCATCCTCTCGCTCTATGCGCTACTTATATGGCGAGGTTTGCACATCCTGACGGTCGCCAAGAACCTGTACGGCGCGCTGATCGCGGGCGGCGTCACCATGATGCTGCTCTTCCAGCTCTTCGTGAACGTCGGGATGAACGTGGGCATCATGCCGATCACCGGCGTGACCGCCCCACTGCTGAGCTTCGGCGGCTCGTCGATGCTCGCAACGTTCCTGGCCCTCGGCCTGCTCCACTCCGTCCACGCGCAGGCGCGCGAGACGGCGGAGCTCAAGGGGAGGGCCACCATCTTCCAATGAGGACTTCCTGTGAGAAAGCAAGTGCTGGTCACGGTCGACCGCGGAGAGACCCGCGTCGCCATGCTGGAGGCCGCCGGCGACCCGGCGGCGCCGTCCAAGTCGCGCTCCGGCCGGCGGCGCAAGAAGAAGCCTGACGTCCCCGCGGGCTATCGCGTCGCCGAGGTCTACTTCGAGCGCCGCGGCGGCCGGTCGATCGTCGGCAACATCTACAAGGGCAAGGTCGACAACGTCCTGCCCGGGCTCGAGGCCGCGTTCGTGGACATCGGGCTCGACAAGAACGGGTTCCTGCACGTCGACGAGATCGTCGTCCCGGGCGTGGAGCAGGCCAAGCGCGGCCGCAGCTCGGGGCCCCACATCACCGATCTGCTCAAGCCGGGGCAGGAGATCGTCGTCCAGGTCGTCAAGGACCCGCTGAAGACCAAGGGCGCGCGGCTGTCGATGGAGCTCACCATCGCCGGGCGCTACATGGTCTACGCGCCCACCGGCGAGGGCGTCGGCGTCTCCCGCCGGCTGGAGGACTCCGAGCGCGAGCGCCTGCGCAAGGAGGCGAAGCAGCTCGACCTCGGCGGCGGCGGGGCGATCATCCGCACCGCCGCGCACGGCGCCAAGCGCGCGGACTTCGAGCGCGAGCTGCAGTACCTGTTCAAGCTCAACGAGGTGCTCGAGAAGCGCGTGCGGGAGACCGAGGCGCCCGCGCTGGTCTTCCAGGAGGCCGACCTCTCCGTGCGCGTGGTGCGCGACATCTTCTCCGAGCACTTCGAGCGCGCGGTCGTGGACGACGAGAAGCAGCACCACCGGCTGACCTCCTTCTTCGCCCGCACGGCGCCCGAACTGGTGGACCGCGTGGAGCTGTGGGAGGACGAGCAGCCGCTGTTCGAGGGCTTCGCCGTCGAGCCGGTGATCGAGGGCATGCTCAACCGCCGGGTCGACCTGCCCAGCGGCGGCTATCTGATGATCGACTACGCCGAGGCGCTCACGGTGATCGACGTCAACACCGGCTCGTTCACCGGCAAGGGCAAGAGCGCCCGGCTGGAGGACACGATCACCAAGACGAACCTCGAGGCCGCCGAGGAGGTCGTCAACCAGCTCCGGCTGCGCGACATCGGCGGCATCATCGTCATCGACTTCATCGACATGGCGCGCTCGCGCAACCGCGACGCCGTCCTGAAGGTCCTGCGCAAGGCGCTCGACGAGGACCGCACGAAGACCTTCGTCGTGGAGATCTCGCCGCTCGGCCTCGTCGAGATGACCCGCCAGAACGTCACCGACGGGGTGCGGGAGATCATGTCCAAGACGTGCCCCACGTGTGGTGGCGAGGGCGTGGTCAAGTCCGAGGAGACGATCGCGATCGAGACCGCGCGCAGGCTGCGCGAGCTCGTCGAGCGGGCCGGCGACGCGGCGCCGGAGGCGTACCTGGTGCGGATCAACCCGCGCGTGAGCGCCTGGTTCACGGCCGACGGCGCGCGCGAGCTGCACGCGCTGGAGCAGCAGACGAGGCGCTGGTTCCACTTCGAGGGCTCCGAGGGGCTGCCGCTCGACCACCTCGCGGTGACGATGGAGGGCACGCGCGCCGAGATCGAGGAGCACGCGGTGCCGTTCCGGGCCGGCGAGGAGGTCCACGTCGACATCGTCGAGCCGCACATGTACAACCCCGACGACGCGGTCGCGAAGATCGACGGCTACCTGATCTCGGTCGTCAACGGGATCGCGTTCGTTGGCCAGAAGAAGCTCGTGCGGATCGAGGAGGCCGGGCGCACGGCGGCGACCGCCGCGCTGACGGGGGCCGACGCCGAGGCGGCCGAGGCCGCGGCGGCCGACCGGGAGAAGGAC
>JBOGYU010000392.1:0-4696 GCA_050696935.1 Solirubrobacteraceae bacterium
GCCGCGAGGCGGCGCGCCCGCCGCGCGGCGGGATGGTCGCCGCGCTGTGCGTCGCGCTGCTCCTGGTGCTCGCGATCGGCGTCGACCTCGGCCGCGACGTCCTGCGCTCGGGTCCCGCCCCGGCGACCGTCAGCGCGTGGAACGCCGAGACGGACGTGCGGATGGCGGCGGAGGTCGCCGCGCTCCCGTGGGGCAGCCGGATCGAGCTCCGGCTCGACGGCGTCGCCCCCGGCGAGCGCTGCCGCCTGATCGCGCGCGGCGCGGGCGGCCGTGCCGAGGTGGCGGCCCGCTGGCGGGCCACCTACGCGGGCACCGCCAGCGTGCAGGCCACGACCTCGATCCCCGCCGGCGACCTGTCGGAGCTCTCCGTGGTCGCGGGCGACGGGCGCCTGCTGACCCGCGTCTCGATCCCCTGAACCCGAAGGAGGCGGCCATGCGCCGGCACATGATCATCGGACTCGTCGTAGGACTCCTCGCGCCCGCCGGCTGCGGCGGGTCGGACACCGAGGAGGGCGCGGCCGCGGGCGGCGCGGAGACCGTGGACGTGCGCGAGATCGAAGGCGTCGGGAGCGTGCTCGTCGACGCGAGCGGGTCCGTGCTCTACACGGCCGAGCAGGAGGCGGACGGCCGGATCCGGTGCGTCGACGGCTGCCTCGCGCTGTGGCTGCCGCTGACGGCGCCGCCGGACGGCCCGCCCGTGGCGGGCGACGGCGTCGCGGGCGCACTCTCCGTCGTCGAGCGCGACGACGGCACGCGGCAGGTCACCTACGACGGCGCCCCCGTCTACCGGTTCAGCGAGGACGGGCCGGGCGAGGCGACCGGTGACGGGCTCGAGGACAGCTTCGACGGCCAGAGGTTCACCTGGCGCGCGATCACGATCGGGGCGGCGGCCGAGACGGACGCGCCCAGCGGCGGTTACGGCTACTGAACCGCGCGGCGCGTCGCCGCGTACACCCGGACGATGCGCCGCGCCCTCGCCCTCCTCTTCACCGCCGCCGCGCTGGCGGGCGGGCTGGCCGCCTGCGGCGAGGACGACGAGCCCGCCGCCGAGCCCGCCGCGACGAGCACTCCGACGCCGGAGGACAACGGCGGCGGGCGGGACAACTACGGATACTGAATCGACACACGGTCGAGCCCGCCGGTCCTCACCATGGACGGCGCACCCATAGCGCCCGCCCCCGACCGGATCTACGGTGACGCCATGTCCGAGTTCCTCATCACCGGCGGCCTGCTGGTCGCGTACGTCTCCCTCCGCGGCACCGGCCTCGCGCTCGGCGCGCTGGAGACAGTGGTCACGGCTCCCCGGCTGAATCGTCCGGCCACCGCCCGGTGAACTCGATCGTTGCCAAGGATCCTGTCCTGAGGGGACACTGTCCCCTCTAGGCAGGACGGTAGACAGCGGCCCCCTACCCGTCGAGCGGCACGGCGCGGCCGGCGATGAAGCCGTCCGACGCGACGATCTCCTCGATCACGGACGGCGGGATCGGCCCGTCGGTGGTGATCGCCATCACGGCCAGGTCGCCGCGCCCGCGGGCGTCGTAGCCCGGTGCCTGGCGGCCGACGGCCGCTGCCGAGATGTTCACGCCGTGGCGGCCGAAGCACGTGCCGACGCGCCCGACCATCCCTGGCACGTCCTGGTAGCGGAACAGGGCGAGGTGGCCCTCGTCCATCTGCAGGTTGAAGCGCTGCCCCCACGCCTCCAGCAGGTGCGGGCGGTGCAGGCGGCCGAGCGTGGTGCCGACGACCCGCGAGCGCTCGCCCCCTGAGACCACGGTGATGCGGACGAGGTCGGTGAAGTCGCGCGCGATCACCTCGACGCGCTCGGAGACCTGGATGCCGCGCTCGTCGGCGAGCGAGCGGGCGTTGACGAGGTTGACGTCCTCGTCGGCGTGGCCGGCGAGCAGGCCGTCGAGTGCCGACAGCGTCAAAAGGCGGGTGTCGCGCTCGGCGATCCGGCCCAGGAACTCGCACTCCACCCGCTCGACGCTGGAGCCCTCCGCCAGCGCCATCGCCATCCGGCCCAGCCCACGGCAGAGCGGGAGGAACGGGCCGAGGACCTCCATGTCGTCGGCGCTCACGGCCGGGATGTTCACCGCGGTCGACACCACGCCGCCGGTCAAGGCCGCCACCACCTGCTCGGCGGTCTGCACGCCGGCCCGGTCCTGCGCCTCGGTCGTGGAGGCGCCCAGGTGCGGCGTCACGACCACGTTCGGGTAGCCCTCGAACAGCGGGTAGTCGGTGATCGGCTCGGACGGGAAGACGTCGAGCGCCGCGCCGGCCACCTTGCCGGAGTCCAGCGCGTCCTTCAGCGCCTCGTCCACCACCAGCTCGCCGCGCGCGCAGTTGATCACGCGCACGCCGCCCTTCATCTGAGCGAACGCCTCGGCGTTCAGCGCGCCGCGCGTCGCCTCGGTCTTGGGCAGGTGGATCGTGATGAAGTCGGCCTGCGCGTACAGGTCGGCGCTCGACTCGGCCTTCTCCACCCCGAGTTCGCGGAAGCGCTCGGAGGAGACGTACGGGTCGAACGCGACGACGCGCATCCCGAAGGCGTGCGCCCGGGCGGCCACGAGCTGGCCGATGCGGCCGAAGCCGAGGATCCCGAGGGTCTTCTCGTACACCTCGACGCCGCCGAACATCGAGCGCTCCCAGCGGCCGCCGGTGAGCGAGGCGTGCGCCTGCGGGATGTTGCGGGCGAGCGCGAGCATCAGCGCCACCGTGTGCTCGGCGGCGGCGACGATGTTCGACTGGGGCGCGTTGGCGACGATGATCCCGCGCTTGGTCGCGGCCGCCACGTCGACGTTGTCCACCCCGATCCCAGCGCGGCCGATCACGCGCAGGTTGTCGGCGCGCGCGATCAGATCGGCGGTCAGGCGCGTGGCCGAGCGGATGAGGATGCCGTGGTAGGCGCCGATCCGGTCGGCGAGCTCGGCGTCGTCCCACTCCAGCCCGAGGTCGACCTCGAAGCGCTCGCGCAGGAGCGCCACCCCGGAGTCGGCGATCTTCTCCTTGACGAGGACCCGGCTCACGCGTGGCCTCCGCTCGTCATCCGGACTCGCCGGATTGGAGGCCGCGGTGATTCATCCTGTGGGCGCGGGGACGCCGGCCTCGAGGAACGCCCGCTGGGCCGCCCCGACGCCGGCGCCGTGCTCGACCTCGCGGCCGAGCCGGTCGAGCACCATCTCCAGCCCGGAGAGCGTGGTCAGGATGTCGAACGCGCCGAAGTAGCCGCAGTGGGCGATCCGCACGATCCGGCCCTTGAGGTGGTCCTGGCCGCCATTGGCGGTGATGCCGAGCTCGCGCAGGGCGCCCGGGACCTTGGCCCCGTCGATCTCGTCCGGCAGCTCGATCGCCGTGACGACGGTCGAGCGCTCGTCCGGGTCGCCGAACAGCTCGAGCCCGAGCGCGCCGGCGCCGGCGCGGGTGGCGCGGGCCAGCAGCGCGTGGCGGGCGAGCACGTCCTCGAGCCCCTCCTGCTCGATCAGGTCGAGCGCGATGTCGAGCCCCAGGAACAGCGACACCGGGGGGGTGAACGGGCTGGCGCCCTTGCGCTGGCTGCTCGCCGTGCGGGTCCAGTCGAGGTAGTAGCGGCCTTCGGCGCGGCGGGCGGCGTACTCGAGGGCGCGCTCCGACACGGAGGCGAAGCCCAGGCCGGGCGGGCACATCAGCGCCTTCTGCGAGCCGGCGACGACCACGTCGACGCCCCAGTCGTCCTGCCGCAACTCGGCGGCGCCCAGGCCGGAGACGGCGTCGACGGCCAGGATCGCGCCGTGGCGGCGCGCCACCTCGGCGGTCGCCTGGATGTCGTGCACGATGCCGGTGGAGGTCTCGCTCAGGGTCGCGAACACGACCTCGATCCCGTCGTTCTCGGAGAGCAGCCCGTCGATCTCCGCCGGGTCCAGCCGCTCTCCCCAGCCCGGCTCGTAGCGCACGAGCTCGGCCCCGTAGGCCTCGCACATGCCGATCCAGCGCTCGCCGAACTTGCCGGCGGCGCACGCGAGCACGCGGTCGCCCGGCCGGACGAGGTTCGCGACCGCCGACTCCATCGCCCCCGTCCCGCTGGCGGCGAACGCGAGCACCGGGTTGGCGGTCCGGAACACGCGCGGGAGCTTGGTCAGCACCCGGTCGTAGAGCTCGTCGAACGCGGGCGCGCGGTGGTAGAGCATCGGCGCCGCCATCGCCTGCGACACCGCCGGCGGGACCGGCGTCGGCCCGGCGGTCATCAGGTACTGCTTGGTGAACGGGTTCGGCGGCATGCCGGCGCGGAGGTTAGCGGCCGATCAGGCCCAGCAGGGCCTGCACTGCGTCCGGGTTGGACTGGCGCTCGAGGTCGCGCCGAAGCTCCTCGAGGTCCAGCCCGGAGGCGATCGCGGCGATCCAGCCGACCATCGCCATGACGCCCAGCGCGACGCCGATGATCCCGAGGATGTAGCCGGCCTGGGCCTGCCCGCGGCCGGCGGTCGTCTCCCCCACCGCGATCCGCGCTCGTGCCTGCGCGGCGCAGATCCACGCGGCGATCGAGCACGGCAGCGTGAAGATGAAGAGGATCCCCAGGCTGAGCAGGAGCAGCACGAGGCCGGTGATCCCGAGGATCATGGCGGTCAGCGCGAGCCCGTTGCTCTCGGCGGCCTTGGGTCGCGCGAACGTCGGCGCCTGCGGCGCGGCGGGGCGCGGCGGCTCGGGCGGAGCCGGCTCGAAG
>JBOGYU010000393.1:0-4689 GCA_050696935.1 Solirubrobacteraceae bacterium
CCGCCGTGTGGATGCAGCTCGGCGTGATCGACGAGGCCGCCGCGGCCCGGGGCCGGGCCGCGGGCCTGCGCGTGGTGATGGACCGCTGCCCGGCGATCGAGCTGCCCCGAATCGAGAGGAGCCTGTGATGCAGGGCCTGATGTCCTCGTATCCGCTGACGCTGCCGCACCTGGTCCACCGCGCGGAGCGCCTGTTCGGGGCCAAGACGATGACGACGCTGACGGCGTCGGGCGTGGAGCGCACGTCCTACGCGGACTGGGCGCAGCGCACGCGCCGGCTGGCCGGGGCGCTCGACGCGCTGGGCATCTCCGAGGACGGCCGGGTGGCGACGTTCGCCTGGAACACGGCGCGGCACCTCGAGCTGTACTTCGCCGCGCCGTGCAGCGGGCGCGTGCTCCACACGCTCAACATCCGGCTGTTCCCCGAGCAGCTGAGCTACGTCGTCGACCACGCCGAGGACGAGGTCGTGTTCGTCGACCGCTCGCTGGTGAAGCTGCTGTGGCCGCTGGTCGGCGGGTTCGGGACGGTCAGGCACATCGTGGTCATGGACGACGGGGCGGGCGACGTGCCGCAGGACGGCCGGGTGGTCGACTACGAGGAGCTGCTCGCGAGCGCCGAGCCCGCCTCGTTCCAGGTGGAGGACGAGCAGCGGGCCGCCGCCATGTGCTACACGAGCGGCACGACCGGCCATCCGAAGGGCGTGGTCTACTCGCACCGCTCCACCGTGCTGCACTCGCTCGGCGCGATGCTGGCCGACACGGTGGCGGTGAGCGAGCGGGATGTGGTGCTCCCCGTGGTCCCGATGTTCCACGCCAACGCCTGGGGTCTCGCGCACGCCGGCGTGATGGCCGGCAGCGCGTTCGCGTTCCCGGGGCCGCAGATGACGCCGGCGGCGATCGCGAAGCTGATCGAGGACGAGAAGGTGACCCTGGCGGCGGGTGTGCCGACGATCTGGATGGGCGCGCTGGACGAGCTCGCGGGCCGCGACATCTCCGCGCTGCGGGCGATCCTGTGCGGCGGCTCGGCGGTGCCGCGCGCGCTGTCGGAGGCCTACCGGGAGCGGCTCGGCCAGCCGATCCTGCACGCGTGGGGGATGACGGAGACGAGCCCGCTCGGCTCGGTCTGCCGGATCAAGAGCACGCTGGACGGCCGGCCCGAGGACGAGCTCGCCGGCATCCGCGCCACCCAGGGCATCCCGACCCCGCTGCTCGACGTGCGGATCGTCGAGCCGGGGGGCGCCGAGGAGCTGCCGTGGGACGGCGAGGCCCGCGGCGAGCTGCAGGCCGCCGGGCCGTGGGTCGCGGCCGGCTACTACCGCGACGACCGCGGGAGCGACTCCTTCACCGACGACGGCTGGCTGCGCACGGGCGACGTGGCGACGATCTCGCCCGAGGGCTATATCCGGCTCGTCGATCGCACGAAGGACCTCGTCAAGTCAGGCGGCGAGTGGATCTCCTCCGTCGAGCTGGAGAACGAGATCATGGCCCACCCGTCCGTCCGCGAGGCCGCCGTGATCGGGGTGCCCGACGAGCGCTGGGGCGAGCGTCCCCTTGCCTGCGTGGTGCCGGAGGAGGGCGCCTCGGTCGACGCCGACGAGCTCCGCACCTTCCTCCAGGACCGCGTCGCCAAATGGTGGATCCCCGAGCGCGTCGAGCTGATCGACGAGGTGCCCAAGACCTCGGTCGGCAAGTTCTCCAAGAAGACGCTGCGGGAGCAGTTCGCCAGGCCTTGATGACCGGTCCGATCTTGCTACCATTTTGGCTTCGCCGCGGGGTGGAGCAGTCAGGTAGCTCGTCGGGCTCATAACCCGAAGGTCGCGGGTTCGAATCCCGCCCCCGCTATCCGCCGACGATGACGGTGACAGCGCCGTCGCCGACGGCCGAAAGCCCTCCCTTGCCGGAGGGCTTTCGCGCTCGAGGGCCGCGTGTCCCGCGTCACCTTGCGCCCCGCTTCGACCTCCGCGCTCAGGGCTCGCACTATCTGCCCTACCGGTGCGGACGCGCGGCAAGGTCCTCTCCGCGCACCAGTGGCGGCGCATCGAGACCGCGATGGCCTCGTTGCCGCCCGCGCCTGATCGGTAACGTCACACGCCTCGCGGTGCCCATAGCAAATGGTACTATCCGGGCATGCGCGCAACCATTGACAAGGCAGGAAGGCTGGTGATCCCGAAGCAGTTGCGCGATCACGTCGGCCTACGACCCGGCGAGGTCGAAGTGATCGCCGAGGGCACCGGGTTGCGCGTGGAGCCTCTAGCCGGAGAATTGCTCGATGAGCGCGACGGACGGCTCTTGATCCCGGGCGCAGGCGCGCAGATCGATGACGATCTCGTTCGGTCGCTTCGTGACGCCGGCCAGCGCTAGGGCACCGGACCTTCTCGTCGACACGAGCGTCGCCGTCGCGTTCACCGTCGCAGACCATGAGCACCACGAGACCACGTTCCGCGCGCTCGGTACACGCCGGCTCGGCCTCGCGGGACACGCGGTGTTCGAGACCTTCTCGGTCCTCACCAGGCTGCCGGGCCCCGCGCGTCGGACCCCGGCGACGGTGGCCCGTCTTCTCGCGGCGGACTTCCCGCACAGCAGGTTTCTCGGCGCCGAAGCGGCGGCAGCCCTGATTGCCGAGCTGCACACGGCCGGGATCGCCGGCGGCGCGGTCTACGACGCACTCGTGGGAGCCTCCGCCAGGGAGCACGGCATCATGCTCGCCACGCGCGACCAGCGCGCACTCCAGACCTACCGTGCACTCGACGTTCGGCTCGAGGTGCTGTCCTGACTCATGCGCCCACGCCGAGGGGCCGCACGCGCCGCGACGATAGCGGCGGGTCGTCAGGCCCGCCTGCCGACCGCCACGAGGTACTCGCCGGAGCACACGTGGCCGGCGCCGGCCCCGATGTCTCCTCTTGCTCCAGCGCCGCCTCGAACGCCGCCCTGGCAGCCGGCCAGTGGCCGGCCTCGAGCGTCTCCTGCGCCTGTTCGAGAGGGAGCACGGGAACCTACGTGTCGTAGCGGACGAAGCGGTCGAACGCCGGATAGAAGCGGCTGGTGGTGACCGGCTCGCGCGCGAACCGGGCGAGCGGCTCCTCCCCCTCGCCGGGCCGGCGCAGGAAGATCCGGACCTCGTCGGCGTCGAGCTCGATGACGTTGTAGGACGGCGGCCATGTGCCGCGCACGCGGAGCGTCGAGACGGTGCCGGAGTGCACCACGCGCACGCCGGAGATGCTCCACACGTACGGCACGTGGCGGTGCCCGGAGAGGACGAGGTCGACCTCGAGCTCGCGCAGGATCGCCATCACGTCGCCCGCGTCGCGCAGGTTGTTCACGTCGCGGCCGGTGCCCGGGACGGCCAGGATGTGGTGGTGCAGGACGACGATCCGCGGGCCGTCCGACCAGTCCCGGAGCTCGGCGTCGAGCCAGCCGTAGTGGTCGCGGCCGACCTCGCCCTCGTCGAGGTCGGGTGTGGTGGAGTCGATCGCGACCACCTTCGCGCGGCCCTCGCCGAAGGGGACCGTCGTCGCGGTGTCGCGCGCGCCGAAGAAGTCCTCGAAGTGCCGGTAGCCGACGTTGCGGGCGTCGTGGTTGCCCATCGCGACGACGACGTGGCGGCACTCGAGCTCCGCCAGGAACTGCCGGCACTCCTCGAACTCGCCGCGGTAGCCCTCCATCGTCAGGTCGCCGGCGACGACCACGAGGTCCGGCGCCAGCTCGTTGGCCTCGTCGATGGCGGCGCGCAGCAGGTCGGGGCGGAACAGACCCGCCCCGACGTGCAGGTCGGACATCTGGACGATCCGCATGGTCGCCCAGTATCACGGCTGGGTCTCGCCCGGCTCCACGAGACCCAACTCATACGCGCTCACGACCACCTGGATGCGGTCGCGGGCGCCGAGCTTGGCCATCACCCTCGAGACGTGCGTCTTGACGGTCGCCGCGACGATCCACGCCGGCCAGGAGCTGCTCGCGCCCCGCGTCCTTGAGCAGGAACCCGCTCGCGCCGGCCACCATACGATTCATGGCATGCGGGTTCTCGACGCGATGGCCGCCGAGGGGTTCGAGCAGATCGTGTTCTGCCACGACGCGGCGGCCGGCCTGCGGTCGATCATCGCCATCCACGACACCGCGCTCGGACCCGCGCTCGGCGGCGTGCGCATGTGGCCGTACGCGTCCGAGGACGAGGCGCTCCAGGACTGCCTGCGGCTCGCCCACGGCATGACCTACAAGGCCGCGGCGGCCGGCGTGAGCCTCGGCGGCGGCAAGAGCGTGATCGTCGGCGACCCGCGGCGGGACAAGACCGAGGCGCTGCTGCGGGCTCACGGCCGCTACATCCAGACGCTCGGCGGCCGCTACATCCCGGGCATCGACGTCGGGACCGACCAGGACGACCTGCGCGTGATCGGCCGCGAGGCCGAGCGCGTCTCCTGCGTCGGCGGCGACCCGTCGCCGATGACCGCGCTCGGAGTGCTCGAGGGCATCCGCGCGTGCCTGCAGGCGGTGAACGGGTCGGGGAGCCTCGCGGGCGTGCGCGTGTGCGTCCAGGGCGCCGGCCACGTTGGCGGCTCGCTGGCCGAGCAACTCGCCGCCGAGGGCGCCGCGGTCATCGTGGCCGACGTGGACGCCGAGCGCGCGAGCGGGCTGGCCGGCCGGATCGGCGGCACCGTGGTCGCGCCCGGCGACGCCGTCGCGACCGAGTGCGACG
>JBOGYU010000394.1:0-4672 GCA_050696935.1 Solirubrobacteraceae bacterium
CGCTCACCCTCATCGACGAGCACGTCCCCCAGATCACGTAGCCACGAACCAGACACCCCATGAGCGCAACAACCCCGACCAGACAACCAATCGGCGACCGTCAAGGCGGGCAACTTCGGTCTAACGCGTGCGAGCTCCCGATCGGAGGGAGCTCGAGCACCGTCGCTGTCGCAATGAGGCAAGAGGAGCGGCCGCGGGCGCATCGCCCGCCGGCTCGCAAAGGACGACGAAAGGCTGCTGCGACGCCTCCATCAGCGACATGTCGCCGACGTCCGAGCGCTCCAACACCGCGACGGTGACGCGGACGCCCCGAGATAAGCAGCGTGTAGCGCGAGAGGCCGTTGGTGGCGCGGACGCGGATCCAACGCTGTCAGCCGTCGCTGGTGAGCAGCCCGCGGGCGGCGTGCTCGACGCGCTCGCGGTCGGCCTGGCGGCGCGCGTCGCGCTCAGCTTCGGTCAGGGGACGCCGGTCTCGATGGCGCGGCATCGTGGGTTCTCCTCGTGTCGCGTACCGCTCGGCGGCGATGACCACCAGAGCGCGGCCGTAGAGCGCTGGGGCGAGACGCCGGAGCCGCGGGAGTCGCGGTACAGCGATCTAGAGTTGGCAGCCGCTGATGGGACTGAAGATCTTCATCTCCTACAGCTCGCGAGACCGCCCTGACGCGCTGCGCTTGAAGGAGATCGCCGAGGCTGAGGGCCACGACGCGTGGATGGACCTGTTCGACATCCGCCCGTCCGCTCGCCTGGCCGGCGAGCTCGAGCAGGGCGTCTCGAGCGCGGATGTGCTGTGCCTCCTGCTCTCCCCGACCGCGGTCGCGTCGCCCTGGGTTCGCGACGAGTTGCGGTACGCCCTTGCGGCCGAGGCGAAGGGCCTGCGCGTGATGCCCGTGATCCTCCGTGCCGCGCCGATCCCGGACGAGCTTGCCGATCATGTCGCGCTCGACGCCACGCGTGGCCTCGCGAACGACGCCACCGTGATGAGGATCCGCCGCGCGCTGGGAGGCAACGTCGAGGAAGCGATCCTGCTCGACGCGTTGCGCCGCGGCGAATTCGCCGACCGTGCCGCGATCGAGGAGGCCGAGGAGGTGTTTCCGGGACGGCGGGAGGCGCTCGAGCGCGTGAGCGACGACCCGATCCGCGAGCTGTCGGTGAGCATCGACCAGGACACCTGGCCCGGGGATGCCACCGGGGTGATCGAGATCGTGCTCAGCATCGACATCTTCGTCGGCTCGGTGTCGATCCTCCTCGCCCCCTACGTCGAGGGCCATACCTGGCGGCCGGACGCCGGAATCGATGAGCGGCCGCCCGATGTCTTCTTCGCGTCCAGCAAGCCACGGGTCGACGCGAGGCTGCTCTGGGCCGGCCGGACCCTGACCGCGATGGGCAGCCGTGACGGGACGGACCTCGGCGAGCGCCCGCTCGAGTTCGGGTTCCGGTTTCCCGGTGACGAGTACACGGGAACGGAGCGCGCGACGACGATGGCGTTGCTTGAGCGCTTCGAGCTGCCGAGCCTCCGTCAGCTGATCGACAAGGGCGCCTCCCTGCACGTGTGGATGCACCCGGCGGGCGGCGGCAATCCGGAGGAAGTGGATCCCACCTCGACCGACCTGCGCCTGCGGTTGCGGGCTCCGCTGAGACACGACGAGGCCGGCATCTACGGGTTCGACCTGTGGCGCGACCGCGACCGGCTCGACGGCGTGCTCTGGCGCGCCCCCACCCTGCAGGACTGCGCCGGCGACCTGGAGCGTATGGCGCTGCTCTCGCTGTATCGCGACCGGCCGCTGCGCGCGGACCTGAACTCGGCGGAGCGCCGGCAGCGCATCGCGGCCGCGGTGGCGAGCGGTGACTCGGTGGCAGAGGCGGATCGCTGGGCGACCTTCAACCTGTCCGCGGGGCGCGCCGACGTCCCGCGACTCCGCGGCCAGGTGCGGGAGGCGGCGCAGTACGGCCACGAGGCCGTCGGCCTGGTCATCGAGACGCCGCCCGAGACGCTCGACTACGCGAAGGCGTTCGGACTGCTGGGCACCTTGACGGCGCTGGTCAACGACCTCGCACGAGCCGGCGGCACCCAGGAGGCGATCGACCACTACAGCGACACCGTGGTCGGGCTGGCGCGGCTGCTCAGCGAGCTGCATCCGGGCGAGGCGGACTACCGGCGGGCGTTGGCCCGCAACCTGATGCAGCGCGCGCGCCTGCACGCCGGCACGCCACGCGCGGTCGAGGACGTGAAGGCCGCGGTGTCGACCGTCGAGCGCCTCGCACAGGAGGAGGCGCTCCCGTGGCGCATCGAGGAGGCCCGCTCGCTCCGGCGGGACGCGGGGGCCCTGCTGGAGGATTGGGGCGCCGAGCCCATCGACGAGCCGGCCCCGACGGGAGAGCCGGCCACGTGGCTCGACCCGAAGGCGATCGCCGACGTGGTGCCCACGCTGGTCTTCAACCGGCTGCTGCGGTTCAACACCCGCCTGCCGCCGGGCATCGACGCGCCCGGGCCCAGGTTGACGCTGCGCGACGACGAGCTGCTGGGCGTCTGGGAACGCGAGGGCTCCGGTGCCGGGTTCGTGATCGGGTTGTCGGACGCGTTCTCGGAAACGGGCGACATCGCCGCCGACCTGGCTGCGGGCAGGACCCCGAGCCCGCTGCCCGGGACCGGCGCGTGGGACCTGGAGGAGTGGCACGAGGACGCGCCTCCCGCCGAGTTCGCGGAGCGCCTCGCCGCGCGCTCCGTCCGCGCGTTCCGGGCGGCCATGCGAGCCGCGGGCGGCGACGGGAGGCTGCGCGGCTACCTGCTGGCCGTCGAGAAGGAGGGCGTGCGCCGGAGGATCTGCGTGACGCTCGAGCCCTCGGGCGACGACTGGCGCGCCCGCGCGGCGGACAACGGCCTCGCAGCCGTCGTCTTCCGCTGGCTCGAGCTCTCGTGAGCGCATTAGGGGCCGACGCGCGACTTCAGCCGACGAGGAGCTTACGCCTGGTCCGCGCCGCCCGAGAGTTGGGGTGCTCGTCGGTGAAGACGAGCAAGCACTGTTCGAGGCTGTCGCCCTCCCAAGCTCTCGCGGCGCGTGGTGGACGCCGAGGCGCTGATCTTCCTGGCCGAAGGCGGGCTCGATCCGACCCGGAGCGAATTGGACGCTACTCCCACGAGCAGTCGTGTTCAGCCCGGCGCGCTGCTCCTCTCGCGTGAGGCTGTCGCGCAAAGGAGGCCGCGGCACATCGCCGGATGCTCCTATTGCCTCATTGCGATAGCGCGGTTGCGCAGCTGCGGCCCTCGCGCCGCGCTGCTCCTAACGTCCGAACGAGCAGCGAGCGGACACCCGCGTCGGCGCGCCAAGGCAGCTCCTTTGCCGAGAAGCAGGAGTGTCACCCTGCGCGCCTGCTCGTCGTCCCTTGCGAGCGTGACCGGCGCTACCGCCGAAACGCTCGCTCTGGCGCGGAGAGCGGTAGTGAGCGGGGCTGGAGTCCCGACCGCGCGGTCTTGAGACCGCTGCGGACCGTCAGAGACAGGCCGCTGTCAACGGGGTGCCGTGGCGACCGCCAAGCGGACTGCGCCGCCCAAGGCGGAGCGCCACGCGAGCCGGCGCTAGCCGAGCCGTGGCGGACGGAGGTCAGAGCCGCACGATCAGCCGCGCGCTGTCTGTCGACGCCGGGTCGCCGGCGCCTGCGGCGAGCCTCAACGCGTGGCAGCCGGAGCCGCGCGGCGCGCGGATGCAAAGCCGGTGCGACGGGCGCGCGTTCGCGCGCGCTTGAGGCTCAACACCCGACCGCCGCGACGCAGCTCGACGACGACGTCGGCTTGTAGAGTGGAGACGTAGCGGACCTCGAGCGTCCGTTCCGCGCGTGAGCTGTAGCGCTCCAGGCCGAGCCGCGCGACGACCACGTCGCGGTCACGTCCGGCGGGGCCCGGCGCACCCGCCACGGCCACTCGTCTAGGCCAAGGAGTTCGGGCTCGGCGTCTCGCGATCGCCGCACCGGCCTCGGCACCCGCAGCGTGAGAAGGGCCCGCAAGTGCGGGCCTCCTCCGAAGTGGCGGCACGGCCTGGTGACCGTCTCGATCACGGTGTGCGCGCTATCGCCGCAGCGGCAGCGAAACGTCGCCAGAGAACAGCGCACGAGGCTGGTCGCGAGCGCCGAGCTGCCGCCGCCGGCGAAGCACTCGCCCTCGGCCTCGTCCCAGGGCGGCGGGTGACATACGAAGAAGAGGATCTCCAGCTCAGCCGACTCGAGATGGGCTCGAGGTTGCCTCGCGATCACTCGGCGTTCATCCGATTTTCCGGCTATTAGGACTGAAGTTAGTGAAATCGGATGCGTGCGTAAAAGCACACAAACGTGCGCAATTTGCGGGAAGAAACGGCCGACACACCGGATATCGATCGAAGAATCCCGGGTAATAGGAAGGCGCCCTGGACGGGGCGTGTTTCGTTGGTCGGGTCAAGGTCGTGGAACGATCTTGAGAGGGATCGAGGGAGATAACCGACAGAGAGTGCGGCGCTTGGTGCCGCGGGGCTGCTGGTTGGTTTGCCGGCCGTGAAGTGGCCGGACCCCAAGGCGGTCACGCTAGTGTCCTGAGTCGTTAATTTGGTGCTAGTTGTGGTAGGCTTCGTGAATGCCGCGTGGTCCCGCTGCCGTGTCGATCGAGTTGACCGATGATGAGCGCGAGACGCTCGTGCGGTGGGCGCGG
>JBOGYU010000395.1:0-4672 GCA_050696935.1 Solirubrobacteraceae bacterium
GGTTGCCGGCCATCGTGTCGGTGACGTTCACGCACTCGTCCACGTTGTTGACCGTCGCGGTGCCGAAGTCGAAGGGGACGAGCACGCTACGGAACCCAGCCGGATCGGAGACGACCGCACGCATCCACGCGGTCCGATCGCTCGCGTCCGGAAGCGCCGCGGAGTAGGCGCACTGAAGACCCACGATCCCGAGCTCGACCGGGAACGTCGAGGGCATACAGCTGTGGCTGGCGAGGATCTCCTCGGGCAGGATCCTGAACACGACCGAACCGATCGTGATGTCCGGATCCTCCGACATCTCCATCGTCCCGCTGACCCCCCAGTCGCTGTCGGTCGCGCCGGTCGAGGAGACCGTGACCGAGTAGGTGACATCTGTCGTCTGGCCGGGCGCGAGCGTGACGGCCGTCTGGCTGACGCTCTTCTCGATCGCCCAGTGATGCGTGCGCTTCAACTCGGGCTGGGCGTTCATCGTCACCGTCCAGGCGGACGCGGCCGGCGCGAGGACGATCGCGCCGAGTACGAGGCTCAACAGCGCGAGGACTCTGCTTCGGAGCTGCAACTTGTCTCTCCTTCTTCGCATTTCACGGGAACCGAGCGTGGTTCGCGCGACGGGCGTCCCCGCCCTCACAGCCTGGCCCGCGAGCGATCGTCGGGCAACCATCCGATCGGCCAGTTCGAGTCCAGGTCGGGAATGGCGCGCGACCCAGGAACGTCTATGCAGCAGGTACAGTTTCTGTACTTACTGCGAGGAAATGGAGAACGCTCTGTGACCCGATTGCTGCTCGTCCCCCTGGAGGACATCGTCGTCTTCCCGAACATGTCGGTGACCCTGACCGTCGACGTCGGCGACGAGGAGCGCGTGCTGCTCGTCCCGCGCCACGAGAACGAGTACGCGAGCGTCGGCACGGTTGCCGACGTCGTCGACCAGATCCGCCTGCCGGGCGGCGTGCGCGCCGTCCAGGTGTCGGGTGTGCACCGCGCCATCGCGGGCGCCGCCGAGACGGACGCGCGCGGACAGCTGCGCGTCGAGGTCGACGAGCGGCCCGACGACACGACCGTCGACGCCCGCATCCGCGAGCTCGAGCGCGAGTACCGCGCCGTCGTCGAGGAGATCCTCGAGCTGCGCGGCGACGACGGCCGCGTCAGCTCCTTCCTGCGCGCGATCGGCGAGCCGGGCGCGCTGGCGGACACCGTCGGCTACGCGCCCGACGTGAGCTTCGAGCAGAAGGTCCAGGTGCTCGAGACGCTCGACGTCACGGAGCGGCTCGACCTCGTCGTGCGGATCCAGCGCGAGCGGCTGACCGAGCTCCAGCTCCGGCGCAAGATCCGCGAGGACGTGCAGTCCGGCGCCGAGAAGCAGCAGCGCGAGTACTTCCTGCGCAGGCAGATGGAGTCGATCCAGCGCGAGCTGGGCGAGGACGGCGCGTCCGTCGCCGAGGAGTACCGCCGCAAGATCGCCGAGGCGGAGATGCCGGAGGCAGTCGAGGAGCAGGCCACGAAGGAGCTCGCGCGCCTGGAGCGGATGGGCGAGCAGTCCGGCGAGGCCTCGATGATCCGCACCTACCTCGACTGGCTGATCGTCGTGCCGTGGAAGGAGCGCTCCGAGGAGCGCCTGGATCCGGTCAACGCGCGCGAGGTGCTCGACGCCGACCACGCCGGCCTGGAGGACGTCAAGGACCGGATCGTCGAGTACCTGGCGGTCAAGAAGCTGCGCACCGAGCGCGGCATCACCGAGGACAAGCGCTCCGGCGCCATCCTGACCCTGATCGGCCCGCCCGGCACGGGCAAGACCTCGATCGGCGAGTCGATCGCCCGCGCGACCGGGCGCGAGTTCGTCCGCATGTCGCTCGGCGGCGTGCGCGACGAGGCGGAGATCCGGGGCCACCGGCGCACCTACATCGGCGCGCTCCCCGGCCGCCTGGTGCGCGCGCTGCGCGACGCCGGGACGATGAACCCGGTGATCATGCTCGACGAGGTCGACAAGGTCGGCGCCGACTGGCGCGGCGACCCCAGCGCGGCGCTGCTGGAGGTGCTCGACCCGGCGCAGAACCACTCGTTCCGCGACCACTACCTCGACGTGGAGCTCGACCTCTCCGAGGTCATGTTCATCGCGACCGCCAACGTGGCGGAGACCATCCCCGGCCCGCTGCTGGACCGCATGGAGGTCATCCGCTTCGACGGCTACACGGTGGCCGAGAAGGTCGCCATCGCGCGCGACTACCTGTGGCCGCGCCAGCGCGAGCGCAACGGGCTGCGCGAGGACGAGGTGACGATCTCCGACGACCTGCTGCGCACCGTGGTGAGCGAGTACACCCGCGAGGCCGGCGTGCGGCAGCTCGAGCGCGAGCTCGGCACGATCCTGCGCAAGACCGCGACGCGGATCGCGTCCGGCCGCGGAGAGGCGCCCGTGACGGTCGACCTCGAGGTGGTGCGCGACGCGCTCGGCCGTCAGAAGGTCTTCCAGGAGGCGGCGCTGCGCACGGCGGTCCCGGGCGTGGCCACCGGCCTGTCGGTCACCGGCGCCGGCGGCGACGTGCTGTTCATCGAGGCGACCTCGATGGCCGGCAAGGACAACCTCGTGCTCACCGGCCAGCTCGGCGACGTGATGAAGGAGTCCGCGCGGATCGCGCTCTCCTACGTGCGCGGCCACGCGGGCGAGCTGGGCATCGACCCGGCGAGCTTCGCCGACCGCGAGTTCCACGTCCACGTCCCCGCGGGCGCGATCCCGAAGGACGGCCCCAGCGCCGGCATCACGATGACCACCGCGCTCGCGTCGCTGTTGAGCGGCAGGCCGGTCCGGCACACGGTCGGCATGACCGGCGAGGTCACGCTGCAGGGCCGCGTGCTCCCGATCGGCGGGCTCAAGCAGAAGGTGCTGGCCGCCCACGCGGCCGGGCTGACCGACGTGATCCTGCCCGAGCGCAACCGCGGCGACCTCGACGACGTGCCCGAGGACGTCCGCGAGGCCATGACGTTCCACCCCGTGATGGGCATCGACGAGGTGCTCGACCTGGCCCTCGAGCCGGCCCGCACGGAGGCCGTCGCTTGACGCCGTTACGGTCGCCACGGACGGCGACCGACCGTGTCAGAGGGCCGGCCGAGGCGAAGCCGGTGACGAGCCGAAGGCGAGGCAGGAAAGGCCCTGGCATTCGAGTTGTCGCCCTGTCCGCTCCTACACGGGGCGGCTGGCGGCGGTGCTCGCGCTCATAGTCGTCTCGGCGGGGCTGGGGATGATCTCCCCGTTCCTGCTGCGCGACGTGCTCGACGGCGGCGCCGTGGTGGAGCGCGGGACGCACGAGGAGCTGCTCGACCTCGGCGGCCACTACGCGGAGATGGTGGCGCGCGACTCGAACGTCCACCTATTGGGGGGTTCCCTCGTCCGGGCGACCGACTAGGTTGGGCGCGTGAGGAGGAGGAGACGGCCGTCGCTGCCCCTGGTGATCGCGTTGCTCGCACTGTTCGTGGCGCTCGGAGGGCCGGCGGAGGCGCAGCGCTTCATCGACGGCAAGCTGCTGCGCAAGGGGAGCGTGACCAGCCGCGCGGTGAAGGACCGCTCGCTGAAGGTGCGCGACCTCGGCAAGCCGGCCCGGCGCGCACTGCGGGCGACGCGCAACAACTCGATCACCGAGGCCAAGCTCGCCAACGGCTCGGTCACGCCCGGCAAGCTCGCCCCCGGGGCCGTGGGGTCGGCCGCGATCGCGGACCGCTCCGTCGGGGCCGTCGACCTCGCCGCCGGCTCGGTCGGCGCCCCGCAGATCGTCGACGGGACGATCGGCGGGGCCGAGGTCGCCGACGGCTCGCTCGCCGCGCAGGACCTCGGGCGGTACTACGGGCGCTTCCGGACGACGATCGGACCGGTGCCCGCGGCCCGGTGCTGGTCGGCCGCCCCGGCCGGCCTGGCGCCCGAGCAGGCGGGCGCCGACATCTCGCAGGACCTGGTGCTCGTGACGCCCGATGCCGACTGGCCGGAGGACAAGCTGGCGTTCACCGTCCGCAACGACGGCCGCGACGACCGGTTCGTCCTCGCCGCCTGCAACCACCATCCGACGGCGCCGGTGCCGGCCTTCGAGGCCGGCTTCCGCTACCTGGTCATCGATCTGCCGTAGCGCGCCGGGCGCGGTAGCGGCGCATCTTCGAGCGCACGCCGCACTCCTCCATCGTGCACCAGCGCCGGCTGCGGTTGCGGCTGGCGTCGAGGAACAGCCAGCGGCAGTCGGCGCACGCCTTGACCCGGTCCAGCGGGCCGGCGCGCAGCAGGTGGACGGCAGCCTGCGCGACGGGGGCGAGCACTTCGCCGCCCCAGTCGAGCTCGAAGCCGTCACCGGTCGCGACGAGCCGCGCACGGGCCGCGGCCTCGGCGTGGGCGGCGGCGATCTGGTCGAGCGCGCGGGGATCGGGCGGGTGGCCCGTGGCGACGGCGCGGAACGTCGCGTCGATCGCCGTGCGCAGGGCGCGGGCGCGCGCGGGGCTCGGCGTGGCGTCGGTGGCCTCGACCGCCTCGGGCACCGCGGCCCTCCCGGCGGCGCAGCAGGGCGTCGCCTCCGGCGTGCTCAACGCCGCCGCGCAGATCGGGACCGTCCTCGGCCTCTCCGTCCTCGTCAGCGTCGCCGCCGCGCGCACAGCCGCGCTCGGCGACGGCGCCGCCGCGCTCCTCGGCGGCTACCGGTGGGGC
>JBOGYU010000396.1:0-4646 GCA_050696935.1 Solirubrobacteraceae bacterium
GGCCCCCGCGTCGCCGGTGAGCACCGGCGCCCCGGCGGTGGCCGGCGCCCCGCGGCGCGGCGTCGCCGTCACGGCGGTCGAGGGCAGCTGGCACAACGGGCCGCTGAGCTACGCCTACCGGTGGCAGCGCGAGCGGCGCGCCGGCTGGGTCGACATCCCGGGCGCCACGGACGCCGGGTACGTGCCCGGCCACGAGGACCGCGGCCGCCGGCTGCGCGTGCAGGTCGTGGCGACGAACCCGGACGGCAGCGCCGCGGCCGCCTCCCCGCCCACGGCGCCGGTGGCCGACGCCGGGATCGGCCGTGCGTCGGACGCCAGCCGCAGCTGCCCGCGGGCGAGGAAGAGGTCGGGCCGCGGCGCGAAGGGCTCGCGCCGCGGGTCGAAGGGGTCGGGCCGCAAGGCGCCGGCGAGCCGCGGGTCGAAGGGCTCGCGGCGGCGGGCTACGGGCCGAGCTCGACGGCCTGCTGCCACGTGCCGCGGTCGTAGAACCTCAAAGCGGGCTTCGGCGCGAGGCCGACGACCTGCACGTCGTACATCCGGCGCGGCTCCCGCCAAGCGGCGGGATCGTCAGAGCCGAAGCGCCGGCTGAGGAGCTGCGCCGCTCCTCGGCCGCCTCGCGCAGCGCTCTCGAACAGCGAGACCTGGTCGGCCAGGTGCGGGTTGTCGCCCTGCTGGGGGACGAAGCCCGACTGCCCGGGCGGGGGCACGGTCTCGGCCCGGATGATGCGCCCCGCCGCCGGCGCGGCAAGCAGCAGGACTGCCGCGACGGCGGCGAGGGCGAGTCGCATCAGGCGTACTGCGCCTGCGCGTAGCCGAGCAGGCCGCGGGCCTCGAGCCGGTCCGCGGGCGCGCGGAACGTCACCTGGACGACGCCGGGGTGACGGCCGATCTCGATCGCGCCCGACACGGTGGCGCGGTTCATCACCTCCGGGACGGTCATGCCGAGCAGCTCCGCCGCCCGTCCGAGCCCGTTCTCGGTCGCCGAGTTGAGGTCCGGGCCGGTGCCGATCACGGAGATCGGCGCGGTCTCCTCGAGCTCCTGGACGCCGTGCCGGCGGGCGAGGACGAGCGCGCGGGCATGCTCCTCCTCGGTCAGCGGCCGGGCGAGGAACGGCAGGTCGTCGGCCACCGGGAACAGCAGCGGGCCGTCGATGCCGAGGCCCTTGACGACCTCGACCTCCAGCGTGACGGTGCCCGACACGTCGGCCGTGTGGCCGGCGATCTCGCCGTCGCCCTGCATCGCGTGCATGTCGCCGAGGTAGACACCGCCGCCGTCGACCTTCACCGGGCAGACGAGGATCGCGCCCGGCCGCACCGCGTCGATGTCCATGTGGCCGTCGGTCTTGTGCCGGGTCAGCTCGGCGGCGGTGAGCGCGTAGCGGTGCGGGGCGCCGACAAGGAACGCGCCGAAGTCGCCGGCGTTGTGGGAGTCGGGGATCGTCGTCGACGGCGAGGTGCCGAGCTGGCCCATGAACGGGCGCAGGCGGGTGGCGAGGCCGACGATGTCGTGCGGCGCGAACAGCAGGATCGGATTCTGGCGCGAGTTGTCTGGCAGGGCGGCCATCCGCGCCGCGTCGCGGGCGAAGCCCTCGGCGGCCTGCTCGCCGACCGTGACGCCGACGGTGTGCGTCGGGTCGAAGGCCATCGTGTAGCCGTTCGTGAAGGTGAACGGCGTCGCGTCCGCGCCGCAGCTCGCGCAGCGGACCGACTGCGGGCCGACCCCCTCCACCCGCGTCTCGGGCCATTCGGTCCCGCACTCGGCGCACAGCGACGCCACGTACGGGTCGCCGTTGAAGCGGCCCTCCATCGTCTGGTCGTTGCCGGAGGAGGTCGCGAGCGAGGTGACCTCGATGTCGCGGATGCGGATCGCGATCGCGTCGCCCACGCGCGCCCCCTCGACGGCCACGGGCGAGCACACCTCGTGGCCGCCGCGGATCGAGGGCGTGATCATCGGCCCCCAGCAGCCGGGCGTCGTGTTGACGACGATGTGGCCGCCATCGGCAACGGGGCCGAGCATGGGCACGTCGGGCCCGAGCAGTCCGTTCGTGAACGTATCGACGAACACGGTCTGGCGGGCCTGGCGGGTCTCGATGGTCGCCATTGGTCACGCTCCTTTCGGGCCGGCGCCGCCGGCGACGGGGATCAGCAGGGAGACCTCGTCGCCGTCCTGGAGGCGCTGCTCTCGCTCCGCGTGCGTGCCGGCCACGACCGGCAGGGCGGAGCGCAGGGCGGGCGCGAGAGCCGGCTGCTGGGCACCGAGCGCGGCGAGCAGGTCGTCCACGCTCGCGCCCTCGTCGAGGTCGAGCGACAGCAGCGGCGCGTCCGCGAGGCGGCTGAGACCTGCTCCGAGTCGGACCCGGACGCGCACGCTGCGCACTTTACGGCGCCAGGACGGCGCCGTCATGGTCAGGGCGCCGGCGCGCCACAATGGACACGTCATGGCCGAGTTCCTGCGCGGCAAGCTCCTCCTGGCGTCGCCCACGCTGCTGGACCCCAACTTCGTGCGCACCGTGATCCTGGTCGCGGAGCACACGGACGAGGGGGCGATGGGGCTGGTGCTCAACCGGCCGGCGGCGTCGACGGTCTCCGAGGTCGTCCCCGACCTCGCCTGGCTGGCGGGGGAGGACGAGCAGGTCTACGTCGGCGGCCCGGTGGCCGAGACCGCGGTGATCGTGCTGGCCGAGTTCGTGCGGCCGGAGCTGGCCGGCGCCCTGGTCGAGGCCGACCTCGGCTTCATCGGTACCGACGCGGACGACCCCGAGGCGCTCGAGGGCGCCGTCCGCCGCGCGCGGGTGTTCGCCGGCCACGCCGGCTGGGGCCCGGGCCAGCTCGAGGGCGAGCTGGAGGAGGAGGCCTGGATCGTCGAGCCGCCGCGGCGCGAGGAGATCTTCACCGAGGACGCGCAGGGCCTGTGGGCGGCGGTGCTACGGCGCAAGGGGCGCCGGTACGCGCTGCTCGCCACCATGCCGCTGGACCCGTCGCTGAACTGATCGATTCGCGGCGGCACCGCAACTGTCGGGCCGATCGTGCATTCTTATGTCCCGTCAGGCCGAACCCGCGCCCTTCCGGGGGTCGCGGGCCGGGGGAACCAACTTGCGGTCCATATGGGCCGCGGGGGCGAATCGCCGTCAGCGAGGCAGAGCCGGTGACGAGGCCGGATGCCGAGGCAGAATGGCGTAGCGCGACTTCTCAGCGCGAGCCCGTCAGCTCACCTCGGAGGCACCGAGAGAAGGAAGGGAGTACCAAGCGTGGACTGGCGTCCATCCGAGCTGGATCCGTACCCGCGAGCCGAGCGCGATCTCGGCTCGGTCGCCCTGTGGAACCGTTCTTCGCGGCGCTCGCACGAGCGGCGCCGCCGGAAGGCAGCCGCACGGCGCAACGCACCGCGCCAGAAGGGCGCGACGCTGGCCGCCGGCGCGGCCGTATTCGCCTCGCCCCTGCTGGCCCCGGTCGTCGGCGCCACGGCGGCGTCGTCCCCGCCCGGCGTGACCACGACCGAGGTCGCCGAGCGCGCCGCCGTGAGCGGCGAGGACACCTGGCTGCTGTCCTACGGCGACACCGGCGATGCGGTGGCCGCGGTGCAGCGCAACCTGGCGATCCTCGAGGACGGGATCTTCGGGCCGCAGACCGAGGGCGCAGTGAAGGACTTCCAGCGCCTCAAGGGGCTGGCGGCGACCGGCGTGGTCGACGCGAGGACCTGGGCGGAGCTGTTCAACTCCAAGGTGCTCTTCTACGACGACGGGGCGACGGCTTCTTCGTCGTCGTCGTCGGTGCGAGCGGCGTACGAGGCTCCGGAGGCCGAGGCTCCGGTGGCCGAGCCCGCCCCGGCCGGCGGGCCGGACCTCGGCGATGGCGTGGAGCTGCGCGACGAGGTCTCCGAGCCGGCCCCGGCGCCCGCGCCTGCGCCCGAGGCTCCGGCTCCGCAGCCGGTCTCCACGGGTGACGGCTGCACGGCCGACGGCCAGATGATCGCGCCGGTCGACGGCCCGGTCACGGGGACCTACGGAGAGGACCGCGGCGACCACGCCCACAGCGGCACCGACATCGCGGCGCCGACGGGCACCCCGGTGCGCGCGGCCGAGTGCGGGACCGTCAGCGTGTCGGGGACCGAGAGCGGCTACGGGACGATGGTCTGCGTCGCACACGCGGGCGAGACGACCACCTGCTACGCCCACCTGTCGGAGCGCAGCGTCGAGGTGAGCGAGTACGTGCAGGCCGGGCAGAAGATCGGCGAGGTCGGCTGCACCGGAAGCTGCACCGGCCCGCACGTGCACTTCGAGGTTCGCGAGGACGGCCAGGCGCAGGACCCGTCGCCGTACCTCAGCGGCAGCCGCACCACCGCAACCGCCACGACGACCGACGGAGCCGCGATCGGAGGCCCGACCCCCGAGGAGCAGGCGCAGGTGTTCGCCCAGACGGATGCCGCCAGCGAGCCGACGCCGACGGGAGCCGTCGAGGCGCCTGTCCCGCTCGGCACGCCGGTCGAGGCCGCGGCCGAGGCGCCGGCACCCACCGCCGAGGCGCCCACGGCGGCACCGGTCGAAACCGCCGCCCCGGCGCCCGCCGAGGCACCGGCCGCGACCCCCGTCGAGGCCGCAGCCCCGGCGCCCGCCGAGACGCCGGCGGTTGAGCCCGCGGTCGACGCC
>JBOGYU010000397.1:0-4643 GCA_050696935.1 Solirubrobacteraceae bacterium
AGCCAAGGTGGCGCTGGCGGACGCGCCGGCGGCGCTGATCGAGCGCCGCGGCGCGGTGTCGCCGGAGGTGGCGGCCGCGCTGGCCGACGGCGCGATCGCACGGTTCGGGGCCGATCTCGGGATCGGCATCACGGGGATCGCGGGGCCGGATGGCGGGACGCCGGAGAAGCCCGTCGGGACGGTGTGCCTGTGCGTCGCGGCGCGCGACGGGTCGCGGCTGGAGCGGACCGTGCGGCTGCCCGGCGACCGCGCGGCGATCCGCGAGCGCACCACGACCGTGACGCTGCACCTGCTCCGGCGGGTCCTGATCGCCGGCGGGGCCGTGGCGGCGGCGTGAGCGGCGCGCCCCATCCCTTCGTCGCGCCCGAGCCGCCGTGAGCCGCCCACTCCGCCTCTTCGTCGCACCCGAGCCGCCGTGAGCCGCCCACTCCGCCTCTTCGTCGCCCTCGAGCTGCCCGAGCCCGTGCGCGACGCGCTCGTGCGGTTCCGGGAGGCGGCCGCCGACCCGGACGTCTGGCGGCCGATCGTGCCGGAGGCGCTCCACCTCACGCTCGCGTTCCTCGGCGCGCGGCCCGAGGAGGAGGTCGGCGTCGTCGAGCAGGTCCTGCGCGGCGCCGACGGCCCCGCTCCGTCGCTGGCGCTCGGCGAAGCCGTGCTGCTGCCGCCCCGGCGAGCCCGCGTGATGGCCGTCTCCCTCGGCGACCCCGACGGCACGCTCGAGGCGCTCCAGGCGCGCGTGAGCGACGGGCTGGCCGCCGCTGGCGTCTATGAGCCGGAGCACCGGCCCTTCCGGGCCCACGCGACCGTCGCGCGGTTGCGGCCGCGGGCGCGCCCGCCGCGGTCGATCGACGGAGCGCCCGAGCCGCTCGAGTTCCATGCGCGGTCGGTCGCGCTCTACGTCTCCCGCCTGCATCCCCACGGGGCGCGCTACGAGGCGCTCGCGCGGGTTCTCCTGACTCCAGTCGCGCCCGGCCGCGCCGATCACCCGGAGTGATGGAGGCAGAACCCGGCACGCTGGAGGCGGTCGCCGCCTCGCTGGGCGTCGAGGACGTCCTCGTCTTCCGCCGCGTCCACGACGACCGGTACGCGCACCTGGGCGGCCTCGGCCGCGGCGTCGGCTGGGCCGGGATCGTGGAGTTCTCCCTCGCCGAGGAGCCGCTCGCCCGCGCCGCCGTCGAGGACGCCGCTCCCGTCCGTGCCTCCGGCGCCCGGCCGGTGCGCGTGATCGGCCCCTACTACGCCGCCGAGGCGACGCTCGTGGCGCTCCCGCCCGACGGCCTCGTCGTCTTCGGGCCCGGGCCGGCGCCGGCGGACGACGCCGCCGCGCAGGCCGCGGCCGCGCTCGCGCTGGAGGCGATCGAGCACGTCTCTCCCGCCAAGCGCCTCGCCGACGAGCTGGAGGTGCTGCACGCCGTGCGGGCCCTCACCGACGTCGAGCCCACCGACGTGCCGGCCGTGGCCGCCCACGTCGCCGCCGTGGCCGCCGAGGCACTCTCCTGCGAGCTCGGGGTGCTCCACGTGCTCGACGGGGACACGGTGGCGATCGCTCGCCGCGGCTCGGCCCTCGAGGCCTCCGACGACACCGTGCTGGCCGCGATGCGGGAAGTGGGCTCGCTGCCGCTCCCGGCCTGCTTCCAGGACGCGACCGAGCGACCGCTGCCGGCCCCGCTCGCGGACGGCGTGCGCTCCTATCTCGCGCTCGGGATCGACGAGCCGCGCCGCGCGCTGCTGATCGTGATGCACACCGAGGCGGCGCCGCGGGGATTCACGCAGCTCTGCCAGCAGCTCGGCCGGCGCCTGGCCGAGTCGGCGGTGCCGCTGCTGCGCACGGCCGACGCCCGGCAGCGCCTGGGCGAGGAGGTCGAGCGCGCGCAGGAGGCGGCCCGGCGTGACTGCATGACGGGCCTCGGCAACCGCCTCGCGTGGGAGGAGGCGATGGCGGCGATGGACGGGCAGGCGGCGATCCTGCTCGCCGACGTGAACGGCATGAAGGCCGCCAACGACGCCCACGGCCACCACGCTGGGGACGAGCTCCTGCGGGTGGTCGGCGACGCGGTGCGCGGCTGCGTGCGCGAGAGCGACGTGGCGGCCCGCATCGGCGGCGACGAGATCGGCGTGCTCCTGCCGGGACTCGGCGAGGCCGGCGCCGAGGCGGTCGCCGGCCGGATCGAGGGCGCGCTGTCGGTCCTGCTCACGTCGTTCGGGACCGTGCCGTCCGCGGCCATCGGCTGCGCGGCGTGCCTCTCCGCCGACGGCCTCGAGGCGGCCCTCCGGCTCGCCGACCAGCGCATGTACGCGCGCAAGCGCGCCCGCTCGATCGTCTGAGCCGCCCGCCGCGCCCGCCCCTCGCGCCCCCCGTGCGCCTTTCGCGCGCCTTTCGTCACACCCGCGCCTTGTCCCGGTGCCGCCCGCGGCCCGAGGCTGTCGTTCCGTCCGGCCCACCCCCCAAGATCCATGGACTTCACGTGACGAGATCGCAGGAGACCAGATGAGCACCCATGAAGCCAAGGCGCGCGACGCCGCCCTGCAGGGGGCGCTCACGCAGATCGAGCGCCAGTTCGGCAAGGGCACCGTCATGCGCATGGGCGACGAGGGAGCCCAGGTGAAGGTGGAGGCCATCCCCACCGGCGCGCTGTCGCTGGACATCGCGCTCGGGATCGGCGGCTGCCCGCGCGGGCGGATCGTCGAGATCTTCGGCCCCGAGTCCTCCGGCAAGACGACCCTGATCTACCACGTCATCGCCGAGGCCCAGAAGCTCGGCGGGGTGTGCGCGTTCATAGACGCCGAGCACGCCATGGACCCGCTGTACGCCAAGAACCTCGGCGTGAACATCGACGAGCTGCTGGTCTCCCAGCCCGACTACGGCGAGCAGGCGCTGGAGATCGCGGACATGCTCGTCCGCTCCGGCGCGGTCGACGTCGTGGCGGTCGACTCCGTCGCGGCCCTCACCCCCCGCGCCGAGCTCGAGGGCCAGATGGGAGACCAGACCGTCGGCGTCCAGGCCCGGATGATGTCCCAGGCCATGCGCAAGCTGGCCGGCAACCTCAACCGCACGAAGACCCTCTGCCTGTTCGTCAACCAGATCCGCGAGAAGGTCGGCGTGATGTTTGGCTCGCCGGAGACGCAGCCCGGCGGGCGGGCGCTGAAGTTCTACGCCTCCCAGCGGCTGGACATCCGCCGGATAGAGACGCTCAAGGAGGGCACGGAGGCGATCGGCAACCGCGTCCGCGTGAAGGTGGTCAAGAACAAGGTCGCGGCGCCGTTCCGCCAGGCGGAGTTCGACATCGAGTTCGGCAAGGGCATCTCCAGCTCCGGCTGCATCCTCGACCTCGGGCTCGAGCACGGCGCCGTCAGCAAGTCCGGCTCGTTCTTCTCCTACGGCGACGAGCGGCTCGGCCAGGGCCGCAACAACGCCAAGGCGTACCTCGACGAACATCCGGAGATCGCCGGCGAGATCGAGGCCAAGGTCTACGAGGCGCTGGGGATCGGGCAGGACCTCGTCCAGCCGATCGAGCGCGACGAAGACTCACCGCCCGTCCCGGAGATCGCCGCCGCGTAGTCCGACCCGACTCCGGATCGTGGCCGGCGACGACGACCACCGCCCCCCTGACCTCGTGGCCGGCGACTATCGCCGACGCGCGCTCGACCCCGAGGAGCGCCTCCAGCATGCCCGCGACATCGCCTGGCAGGCGCTCGGCCGCCGCGACCGGACTGTCGCGGAGCTCGCCCGGACACTGGCCGCCAAGCGCGTCGAGCCCGCCGCCATCGAGGTCGTCGTCGCGGAGCTGTGCGAGCAGGGCTACCTGGACGACGCCCGGTACGCCCACCGGTTCGCGGAGGACCGCCGGCGGCTCGACGGCTGGGGCGCCGAGCGGATCGAGCGCCGGCTGCACGCCCTCGGCGTCGCGCCCGACCACATCGCCGCGGCCGTGGCGGAGCAGGACGCCGGCTCCGAGCTCGACGCGGCGCTGGCCCTCCTTCGCCGCCGCTTCCCCGACCCGCCGGCCACGCCGCGCGACCTCGAGCGGGCCCTCGGCGTCCTCGTCCGCAAGGGCTATGAGCTCGAGCTCGCGCACGACGCCCTGAGGCGCCACGCCGGGGCACCGGCGCTCGACTGACCAGTCAACAGCGCATTGCATGCGGCAGCCGCCGGTACTACGATCCGGCACAGCGACAGACCGGGCCGCCGAGGCCCACGAAAACTCCAGCAAATCGACATCTTTGACGCGGAAGTAGCAGCTTCAGTGACGACGGCAACCCAGAACCATCACCGCGGCCGATCACGCGCCGCATCCGGGCGGGCGCGCCCGGCGGAACCGACCCCACAGCGCACTACAGCCGCCATCTGACGGGGTGGCGACGGCCGCCCTGGAGCCTGTCTCATCCGCTCGTGCCCCGGGCACGGCTCGGTCTGCCGCTTGCCAGAGAGAGGTCACAGAGCTCGCGCCAGGTCCCGAGGGACCCGGCGCCGGGGAGAGGAAACGCAATGGAAATCGTGATCGCGGCGATCGTGGTGGCCCTGGGCCTCGCGGCCGGCCTGGTGATCGCGGCAGGGGTCCTGGCCAGGCGCGCGCCCGGTCTCGCCACGGCGATCGGCCGGGCGAAGCCCGCGCCGCCGCCTGCCGCCAAGGAGGACCGCGACG
>JBOGYU010000398.1:0-4632 GCA_050696935.1 Solirubrobacteraceae bacterium
CCTCGGGATCGGCCGACTTCCGCCGCCGCGACCGCGCGGGCTGGGGCGCCTCCTCGGCCGGGACGGCCTCCTCGACCGTCGCCGGCGACTCGACCGCCGCCGCCGCCACGGCCTCTACCGGCGCCTCGGCCGGGGCGCCGGACTTGCGCTTGCGCCGGCGCTTGGACTTCCCCTTGCCCTTCGGGAAGTTGCGCAGCAGCTCTCGCGCCAGCGCCGCCGGCTTGCGCGACATCCGCGTACGAGCGCCGTTGACGACCTCCCCCGCCTCGGCGGTGTGGGGGAGCGCCGCGGCCAGGAGCGCGGCCGCCAGGCGACGGTCCTGCTGGCGCGCCGCGTGGACCAGCCGGCGGGCGTTGCGCGCGTGAGCGCCGCCCGACGAGTTGACCAGCAGGCCGAGCAGCCGCTTGGTCTCCGGCCAGCGCTGGACCGCGTACTCCTCGTGGACCTCGCGCGTCATGTTCGCGCACCGCCAGATCCAGTTGTTGGCCTGGTCGCGCCGGCCGATCTTCTTCTCCGCCAGCGCCTGCAGCACGACCTTCACGCCCTCGCGCTTGTCGTCCCGCGGCCAGGTCTCCACGAAGTCCAGCGCGCGGTCGAACGCCTCGGCGTCGCGCCCCGCGGCGATCTCCTGCAGAGCCTTGACACGCAGCTGCGGGTTCTTGTTGCGCTCGACCGCCGTCGTCAGGAACGTCCGCTTGAGCTCGCCGCCGGAGTCGAAGTGGAGCATGGCCCGCGCCCGCCGCCAGCCCGTCGGCGCCACCCGCGCGCCCGCCAAAGCCGCCCACTGGACCTGCTCGCCGTAGTCCAGGTGCTCGACGGCGATCCGCCACAGCTCGCGCTCGAAGACCTCGATCCGCCGGTTCTCGTCCGCGGTCACAGGCAAGACACGCCGCTCCACACGCAGCCGCCGCCCGCGGCCCCGCCGCACCGGGCCGACCACGATCGCGCCGCCCCGGTACACGTCACGATCGAGCAACGAGTGCAGCGTCACCACCGGATCGTCGTGCTTGGTCGCCGGATGCACGAAGTCGACGACGATGCCCGCCTCCTTGCCCGGCTGGCGCCGCGTCACCCGCCCCACGCGCTGCTGGTAGATCCGGCGGGAGGCCGTCGGCGCCAGGTGCATGCACACCGTCGCCCGCGGCGAGTTCCAGCCCTCGGCCAGCAGCTGCGCGTTGACCAGCACGTCGATCGCGCCGCTCTCGTAGCGCGCCAGGATCTGCGCCAGCTCGCGCTTCGGCGTCTCGCCGGAGACCGCCTGCGCCTTCAGCCCCACGTCCCGGAACGCCGACGCCACGTTGTAGGCGTGCCGCACGCCGGCCGCATACACCACGCCCGGCACCCCGTTGAAGCGGGTCTTGTACAGATCCGCCACCGCCAGGTTGAACGGCAGCTGGTCCAGCAGCTCGGCCAGCATCTCCTGGTCGAACTCGGTGTCCACCTCGCCGCGGCGCAGCGGCACCTTGGCGATCGTCCGCACGCCCGGCCCGGGCGGTATCCGCACGCAGCGCAGCGGCGAGATCACGCCCCGCCGCGCGGCCTGCGCGAGGTCGAACCGCGAGGTCTGGGTCGGGAACAGGTCGGTGACGTGGCGGGCGATCAGCGCGCCCGTCGCCGTCATGCCGATGAAGACCGGCCCGCTCCAGGCCCGGATCGACGACGAGGTCTTCTCGCCGAGCGCCGTGTGCGCCTCGTCGCAGATGACGATCGTGTAGGCGTCGGAGACCTTCCCGGCGTTGCGCACGAACCACTGGTAGGTCTCGACCGTCACCGGCCCGTCCGGCCGGTCCTTGCCCTTCAGCAGGGCGGGGGAGATCCGCTTGGCGTAGCCCCGGTCGCGCAGCTCGCCGTGGAACTGGTCCACCAGGTTGCGGCGGTGCGTCAGGATCAGCACCCCGCCGGTCCGCGACGCCTCCACGAAGCCCAGCGCGGCCACGGTCTTGCCCGCCCCCGTGGCGTGCTCGAACCAGAAGCGCTTGGCGGCGTTGGGGTCCTCCGGCGCGTCCTCGATCGGCCGGTCGCCGTCCGCCCTCGGCTCGTCCCAGTCCATGGGCTCCTCGGGCTCGTCGTCGTCCTCGAGGTCCTCCTCGCCGGGGATGCCGACAGGCGCGAGCTGCACGTCGTCGTAGCCGTTCCCGCTGCCGTTGCCGTTGCGCTGAGCCTCGGCGAGCAGCGCGGTCAGCGTGCCCGACAACGCGTCGACCTGGTGGGCGGAGAGCACCGTCCCGTCCGCGAGCGACGGCTCCTCCTGGCTGAGCAGCCGCTCGAGCCCGAGCATCAGCGACCACTGGCGGCGCCAGGCGAGCGAGGGAGCGTCCAGCCCGGCCTCGAGCTCGACCAGCGCCGCGTCGAGCGCGCGGCGGTGCGCGCTGCCCGGCGCGAGCACGGCAGCGGCGTCCTCGCCCTCGGAGAGGAACGGCTCGCGGGTGAACTTCGACGCCCGCTCGATGTCGTCAGGAGAAGGAAGGGTCGTGACCCTGGTGGCCACTGGCGTGGTCTCGACCATGAACGGCTCGGCGATAACGGGTGAGGAAACCGCGGTCTACTCCGCGCGGTCTCTACGAAATACGCGGGGAACTCGAGGGGCCGGGGTTGCTGCCCGCCGGCTCTCAGTTCGGTCGTCCCCGCGATGCACGTCCTATTGAAGCAGACTCGTGTAATCAAGGCGCTCGCACGAGCTTGCGAGTGCGAGTAGGCCGCAGGTAATCAAGGCGCTCGCACGAGCTTGCGGGTGCGAGTAGACCGCAGGTAATCAAGGCGCTCGCACGAGCTTGCGAGTGCGAGTAAGCCGCATACGAATACCCTGACGGCCATGCGCCGCGTCCTGATCGTGACCGCCGCCCTGGCCTTCGTGGCCGTGCTGGCGATCGGCCTGACCCAGGCGGGCGGCGGCTCGGAGCCGGAGCCGGAGCCGCCCGCGTTCGACCTCGCGGCCGCGAAGGCCCGGCTCGGGGGAGCGCACGGCGGCCTCTACGAGCAGTCCAACCGCCTCCTCGAGGGCGACGCCTTCGAGGCCCGGCTGAAAGAGCTCGAGGGCACGCCCGTCGTGATCAACAAGTGGGCCTCCTGGTGCGGCCCCTGCCGGGCGGAGTTCCCGATCTTCCAGCGCGTCGCCACGGACCGCGGCACGCAGATCGCGTTCCTCGGCCTGAACGCGGGCGACGCCCGGCCGGCGGCCGAGAGCTTCCTCGCCGAGCGCCCCCTGCCCTACCCCTCCTACGAGGACCCGGAGGAGGAGATCGCCCACGAGCTGCGCGCCGCGCGGTACTTCCCGATGACCGTGTTCGTGGAGCCGAGCGGCGACATCGCCTTCGTGAAGGCGGGGGAATACCGGTCGGAGGCCGACCTGGAGGCCGACATCGACCGCTACCTCGGTGCCTGAGCTCCGCGTCGACCCGCTCACGGGGCTCAAGAGCATCATCGCCGGCGCCCGCGCCACCCGCCCCGGCGCCGGCTTCGCGGTGGAGCCGCCCGACCCGATCGACCCCGACACGGACCCGTTCCTCCCCGGGCACGAGGACCAGACGCCGCCCGAGCTCTACTCGGTCGGCGAGCCGTGGACCGTCCGCGTCGTCCCCAACCTCTACCCGGCGCTCGCGCCCGACGCAGACGACCCCGAGCCCCACGCCAACCCGGACCTCTTCACCGCGCATCCCGCGCGAGGCCGCCACGAGGTGATCGTCAACGCCCCCGACGCCGTCACCTCGCTCGCCGACCTCGCACCGGCGCAGGTGGCACGGGCCGTCGAGGCCTGGCGGGAGCGCATGCGCGCTCACGCGGACGCCTCCTGCCGCCACCTGATCGTCAACGAGCGCCGCGAGGCCGGCGCCTCCCTCCCGCACACCCACGCGCAGCTGTACGCCCTCCAGTTCGTCCCCGCCGCGATCGCCCGCGAGCGCGAGCGCTTCGCCGCCTACGCGGTCCGCACCATGGGCGGCGACCTGCTCGGCGACCTGGTGCAGGAGGAGGTGCGCCAGCGCGCGCGCATCGTCGCGATCGACGACGAGGCGGTGCTGATGGCGCCGTACGCCTCGCGCGTCCCCTTCCAGCTCATGCTCGCCCCCCGCCGCCCGCGCCCGCTGTTCGAGGACGACGGCCCGGCGGGCGCCGCCCTGCTGCACGACGCGCTGCTCCGGCTCCGCCGCCGGCTGGGCGCGAGCCCGCCGCTGAACCTGTGGGTCCGCACCGCGCCGCATGGCGCCGAGCACTTCTGCTGGCGGATCGAGATCGTCCCCCGGCTGACCCACCTCGCCGGGCTCGAGCTGGGGGCGGGCGTGAACCTGTGCGTCGTGGCGCCCGAGCAGGCCGCGGCGGAGCTCCGCGAGGCTTGAGGCGCACCGGGTTCCGGCCGATCAATGACCTGTGACCCCCAGCCACAGTCGTGCCGCCGCCGCGCTGGGCGCCCTGACCGCCCTGGCGGGCGGGCTGCTGCTCGCCGGGATCGGGCCGCTGGCCGGTGCCCCGGCGTCGCTGTCCGCATGGCTCGTGGTCACGGGCGTGGCCCTCACCGGCCTCGGCATCGACGCCGGCCGCCGCGAGCGGCAGGCTGACGTCGCGGTCGCGGCGCGCGAGCGCGCGGAGTCGGCCCGGCGCGCCGCCGACGAGCGCTCCCGCGAGCTGGCCGACCACGCC
>JBOGYU010000399.1:0-4618 GCA_050696935.1 Solirubrobacteraceae bacterium
CCGGACGCGAGCGCCAGCACCGGCGCATCAACCAGCGCCGACGCCGCGAGGCCCGCCACGATCCCGAGGACGAGGCATCCCGCCACGAAGACCACCGGCCGCACGCTCACCTCGGCCTCCCGAAGCAGCGCCGCCAACCGGCCGGCGGGCAGCTGCGGCCGGACGTGCAGGACGCCGCCGAGCCAGATCAGCGCGACGCCCGCCGCCGCGCACCAGGCGAGCAGGAACCCGGTCATCGGTCACCCCCGGCGGTCAAGAACCCGCGCGCCTCGCTGACCGGATACGCCAGCGACGTCGCGGTGGTACGCGACGGCAGGCTCCCGCTCCGGGACACCGGCCCGCTCGCCTCGTACGAGATGTCCCATGCAAGCTCCGCCGTCACCGTGTAGCCACGGCCCTCGCAGCTGGCGAGCACGTACGGATCGTGCCCCTGATCACCGGGCAGGCAGCGCGTCTCGTATTTGTGGCGAACCGCCCCGTCCGGCGCCGCGCCGGACCGGTACGGGACACCCGGACCACCAGTCAGCGACGAGCCGTCCCCAAACGTCCAGTGAACGTCCTCGGCGCTCGCCGTCACCGTCACATGCTCACGACCCACCGACACCGACACCGATCGCAGCGCCGGAGCAGGATCAAGCCAGAACCACGACGGCGCACCCGTCAGACCCTTGTCGTGCGCGCTCGGGCTCGCCCGGATCCGGCCCGGACTCAGCGCCAGCCGCCTCGCAACCGCCGCGGCAACGACCGCCGGATCCACCGGCGGCTGCGCACCCCCTCCACCGCCGGGCGTCACCCGGTAACACGGCCCCGGCCCGCTCGCGACATAGATACACCGCAGGCCGTCCAACGTGGTGTACCAGAACGAACCCCGACCAACCGGATGCGTCCTCCGAAGCAGCGGCGACGTACTCGTCAACGTCGCAACCGCTGGCGGCGAACCCGTGCTCTCACCCGTGGGAGCGCTCGGACGCGCCGGGCCGCCCGGGGCGCGCTGCGAGACATGAATTGACGCGCCGATCCTGGCCTTGCCGGGCGTGACTTGCTGAGAGAGCCACCCAACCCGAACGCCGGCGGACGCAGGCTGGGCGAGCAGCAGCACTGTGGCCAAGCAGCCGAGCAGGACGTTGCGCGTAGTCACTGTGTGGGCGTGACCTTCCACACGACGAATCGGGTTGTCTCAGCCACGCGGCGCAGTTCGACCCGCGCCTCCTCCTTGAGGCGGATCGACCGGCCGAGGCGACGTCCGTTCCGGTAGGGCATCACCTTCCCGCTCTCCCGTACGCGTGCTGTGGCGACGAGGTACGAGGGCTCGATCCTGACGCTGAGGATCTTGACGCGCTGGGAGAGGCTACGGAGGCGCAGGCCGCGCGCGCGGCGACTCGCCGCCGAGGAACGAAGACCTCGGAGTGCGGGCCCCTTGGTCGACTGCTCCGCCCATGACGGCACGACGTTGCTCCAAAGCACGTAGCTCGACAGGCGGGCATTCCTCTGGACGGCCGAACGCACCCCCCGAGTGAGCGCGGCAGTACTGTCCGTTGCGTCACGGCTCGGCGTCGGGGTGGCCGTAGCGTTGGTCGTTGCGCGGGGCGACTGATTGTTCCCTCCGCCGCACCCGGCGACCAGTCCGGCGACGAGGCAGCAGATGACGATGGATCGCTTCATCGCGGCGCCTCGAATCCGGCTTGTTCGAGGTCGTCGAGGAATGTGGGTCCGGTGTCGGTCCAGGTGAGGTCGGGGCCGGTGCCGGTGAAGAGTGGGTTGAGGGTGAGGCGGCGTCCTTCGATCCCGGCGATCTCGACGATCTGGTCGATGTGGCGGGGGAGGAAGTGTCGTTCGCCGCTGTGGTAGCTGCGGGGTCGGTTGCAGTGGATGACGATGTCGATCTCGCGGAGCCAGTCGAGGGCTTGGGTGGCTTCGATGCGGGCGCCGGAGGTGAGCGCGAAGCGGGTGAGGTTCTGCAGGGCGTGTTCCGCGGTTTCGCCGTGTACGGAGGTCATGCCGGCGTGGCCGGTGGCGAGGGTCCAGAGCATCGCCATGGTTTCGGGGCCGCGGCATTCGCCGACGATGATGCGGTCGGGGTTCATGCGCAGCGCGTCGGAGACGAGGTCTTCGAGGGTGACGGCGGTCAGGCCGTCGGGGCTGGCGGGGCGGGCTTCGTAGCCGATGCAGTTCTGCAGGGTCTCGGGGAGCTTGAGCTCGGCGGAGGATTCGCAGACGACGACGCGTTCGGTGCCGGGGATGGCGGCGCCGAGCGCGTTGAGCATGGTGGTCTTGCCGGAGGAGACGCGGCCGGAGACGACGATGTTCTTGCTGGCGCGGACGCAGGCGGTGAGGAAGTCGGCGGCGGGGCGGGAGAGGAACTGGAGGTCGACGAGCTCTGCGAGGGTGTTGGCGGCGAGGCGGAAGCGGCGGATCGAGCAGATGGTGTGGCCGTTGGAGGAGACGGGCGGGATCGCGGCGGTGAGCCGCGAGCCGTCTGGCAGGCGGGCCTCGACGCGGGGGGTGATGCGGTCGAGGCGCTTGCCCTCGACGTGCTCGAGGAGGCGGTCGAGGAACGCGCGGACCTGGCGGTCGTCGTTGAACACGACGCCGGGGACGCGCTCGATCCGCGTGCCGGTGTCGCGGAACACGCGCCTGGGCGCGTTGATCATCCATTCCTGGGCGTCTGCGTCGGAGAGCATGCGCTCGGCGAGCGCGCCGAGCCCGACGAAGTCGTCTCTGAGCTCGCGGGTAAGGCGGGCGCGCTCGTCGGCGGTGAGCTCGGGGGCCTGGCCGTTGAGTGCCTCCGCGGTGTAGGCGCTGAGCACGTCGTCGATGACGTGCTCGGTGCGCTCGCGGCCGGCGTGGTTTGCGAGGTTGACTTCCTCGGCGGCGAGCACGCGCTCGACGCGCAACCGGACCAGCTCGCGGGGGTCGGTCATCTCTGCCACGGCAGCGCCACCTCCTCCTGCGGGTTGCGGGTCGCGGTCGCCGGGGCTGCGAGTCGCTGCTTGCGCTTGCGTGGGGTCGGGGCCACCGGCAGGAACAGCTCGTCGAGGAGGTGCGCGAGGACCTTGGTGTAGCGGCCGCGGCGGCGGGTGGCGGCGAGCGGCAGTCCGGTGCGGCGGGCGCGGTCGAGCGCGCGCTGGTCCCAGGCCAGCCACGCGTCGGCGGTCAGGCCGCGTTCTGCGAGGCGGGGCACGAGCGTCTCGTTGAGTGTGCGCTCGGACGCGGCGCCGGGACCGCCGACGCCGTTGATCACGATCCGCAGCCGCTCCGGCGCGGTCCCCAGCGCGTCGAGCAGCCGGTCGAGCTGCGCGAGGCCGGGGCGCAGGTGCGCGTCGCGCGCGCCGAGGACGAGCAGCGCGGCGTCGGCGGCGACGATCGCCTCGCGGTGAACCCGCGCCACGGAGGGCACCTCGTCCCCGGTGGCGAGCAGCGCCCCGACGTCGCAGACGGTCAGCGGCGTTCGGGCTCGCAGCGCGCGCAGGGCGGCGGCGATCGCACCGGCGCGGGCGAGCTCGCTGAGGGCCTCGTCGGGGTCCGAGGGGGCGAGCAGCATGGGCGGCCAGCCGGGAGCGTTGGTGACCCAGCGCTCCACGAGCTCGGCGAGCGGCTGCTGGTCTGAGGCGGCGGCGCGGACGAGCCCAAGGATCGAGCCGGCGTGTGGGTCGGCGCCGATCCGCACGTCGAGGCCACCGCCGAGCATGTCGAGCTCGACGAGCAGCGTCGGCCAGCGGCCTGCGGCCAGCAGCGCGAGCGAGGCCGCGCACTCGCTGGCGCCCGGCGCGCCGTTGGTGCCGATCACGGCGAGCACGGTGCCGCACGCTTGACCGGGGTCGGTCGGCGCCGGTGGGACAGCCGGCGCGGCCGGCGCCTGCGGTCGCCCGTCGTGGATGCCGGCCAGCAGCGCATCGGCGGAGGCGGCGGAGCCGACGATCGCATCGACGCCGAGCGAGCTCAGCGCGTGCTCGTCGTGCTCGTCGAGCGCGATGCCGATCAGACGCAGCCCGTGCGCGCGGGCGCGCTCGAGATGGGCGGTGGTGAGCCCCGAGAGGCCGGGTGAGATCAGGACCGCGGTGAGGCCGGGCTGGGTGGCGCTGCGTTCGAGCTCGTCGGCCTCGCCGATGCTGCCGATCGGCGCGACGGCGGCCTGCTCGCCGAACAACCATGGCTCGATCGCGCGCTCGGCGACCGGGGTCAGGGCGAGCACGATGCCGGGCCGCTCGCCGGTCACGGCCGGCTCCTGGCGCCGGCCTGCGGGATCGGCGCGGTCGCTGCGCCGTCGCCCTCACGCAGCAGGTCGAGCTTGCCGTGGTTGCCGGCGAGCGCAAGGTCGCTGGCGAGCGCGACGTCGGACAGCGCGACGGTGACCGGGACCGTGGCGGTGGTCGGATCGACGCTCGGCGGGAGCGCGCCGACGGCGAGGACCTGGAGGCCGCGCGCGACGGGCCGGGTGCGCGCGTGCCCGGATCCGGCCCCGAACGTCGCCAGCACGGTCACGCGATCGCCGGGCTGCAGGGCGCCGCCGAGCGCGTGCAGCGCCGGCACGGCGAGCGTCATCGCCGAGGTCGCCGGTGCGCGGGCCGCGAGCGCCGATCGTGGCAGCGGCGTGCCGGCGGGCAGCGCGGACGCGAGC
>JBOGYU010000400.1:0-4608 GCA_050696935.1 Solirubrobacteraceae bacterium
GCGTGGCGCTCGACACCGGGCTCCAGAACGCGGCGGCCCGCGCGCTCTACGAGGCCGCGGGGTTCGCCGAGCGCGACGTCCGCCGCGCGCCCACCGAGGCGGTCGCACGGGCGGTCGGCGGCCCCGGCTTCGTGGGCTACCTCAAGGCGCTCTGAAGCGCCTCGGCGACCTGCGCGACCTGCCTCTCGCCCATCTCCGGGAAGAACGGGAGCGCAATCGAGCGCGCCGCGACGTCCTCGCACACCGGGAACTCCCCCGGCCGGTGGCCGAAGCGCTCGCGGTAGTAGGACATCAGGTGGATGGCCGGCAGGTAGGGCTTGGACTGCACGCCGCGCTCGCGCAGCGCGACCACGGTCGCGTCGCGGTCGACGCCGCGAGGCAGCTGCACCACGAACACGAACCATCCCCGCACGTTGCCGCCGGCGTCCTCGCACGGAAGCTCGACGCCGGAGAGCGCCTCGCGGTACCAGCCGGCCACGCGCGCCCGCGCGGCGAGCATCTCGTCCAGGCGCGAGAGCTGCGCGAGCCCGAGCGCGCAGGCGATGTCCGTCAGCCGGTAGTTGAAGCCGAGCCGGTCGTGGTCGAGCCAGCCCATGTCCGGCGCCCGGCCCTGGTTGCGCTCGGAGTCCACGCGCTCCTTGTGCTCGGCCGATCCCAGCGCGAGCATCCCGCCCTCGCCGGTCGTGAGCTGCTTGTTCGCGTAGAAGCCGAAGGCGGCAGGGTGGCCGCGGCCGCCGACGGCCGTCCCGTCCGCGTGGACGGCGCCGAGCGCCTCGCACGCGTCCTCCACGATCGCCAGCCCGTGGCGCTCCAGCGCCGGCACGTCGGCGGGGTAGCCGAAGATGTGCACCGGCAGCAGCGCGGCCGTCCGGCCCGTGATCGCCGCGGCCGCGGCGTCGGGGTCCAGGTTCAGCGTCACCGGGTCGATGTCGGCGAACACCGGCGTCGCGCGCTCGTACAGGATCACGTTGGCGGAGGCGACGAAGGAGAACGGCGACGTCACGACCTCGTCGCCCTCCGAGACCCCCACCGCCCGCAGCGCCAGGTGCAGCGCCGTGGTGCCGGAGGAGACCGCGCTGGCGTGCCGGGCGCCGATCCGGGCCGCGAATGCCCGCTCGAACTCCGCCACCAGCGGGCCGAGCGAGAGCTGCCCGGAGCGCAGCACCTCGAGCACGGCGCGCTCCTCGGGCTCGCCGAGCACCGGTCGCGCCAGCGGGATCACGGGGCGGGCGTTCGCGAGCGCACCATGCCGGCCTCCAGCGAGTCGACCAGCGCGTCCCAGCTCGCCTCGATCACGTTCTCGTGCACGCCGATCGAGCCCCAGGTGTCGGTTCCGTCCGTGGCGTCGAGCAGCACGCGGGTCGTAGCGCCCGTGGCCTTCCACTCGTCGAGGATGCGCACCTTGTAGTTGACGAGCTTGATGTCCCGCAGGTGCGGGTAGCGCTCGCCGATCGCGGCGCGCAGCGCGGCGTCGAGCGCGTTCACCGGGCCGTTGCCCTCGGCCACCCGCACGTACCGCTGGCCGTCTACCCAGATTTTGATGGTCGCCTCGGTCTGCACCCGCCCGTCCTCGCGCTTCTCCGCGATCACGCGCCAGGACTCCAGGCGGAACAGCGGCTCGTACTCGCCGCTCTCGCGCCGTATCAGCAGGTCGAAGGACCCGTCGGCGGCCTCGAACTGGAAGCCGCGGTGCTCGAGCTCCTTCACGCGCTCGACCACACGCGTGGCCGTGGCGTCGTCCAGCGCGCCGCCCGCGTGGGCGATCACCGTGCCCTTGCCCGCCAGCTCGGAGATCAGCACCTCGCGCGAGTTGCCCACCGCCGCCGGGTCGATGTGCTCGAACGTCGCCGGGTCGGCGTTCACGCCCGCCACGTGCATGCCGCCCTTGTGCGCGAACGCGTTCTTGCCCACGTACGGCTGGTTGGGGTCGGGCGTCAGGTTCAGCAGCTCGTCGAGGTAGTGCGCGGCCTCCGTCCAGCCCTCGAGCGTCGGCAGGCAGTCGCGGCCGAGCTTGAGCTGGAGGCTCGGGACGATGCTCGTGAGGTTGGCGTTGCCGCACCGCTCGCCGTAGCCGTTCATCGTGCCCTGGACGAGCACCGCGCCCTCGGCCACCGCCGCCAAGGAGTTCGCCACGCCGCACTCGGCGTCGTTGTGGCAGTGGATCCCGATGGGCGTGGAGAGCGCCTCCCGCACCCCGCGCACGGCCGCCGCCACCTGCCCGGGCAGCGACGCGCCGTTCGTGTCGCACAGCGTGAGGTTCTCGGCGCCGGTGTCCGCGGCCGCCCGCAGGCACGCCAATGCATAGCCCGGGTCGTCCCGCCAGCCGTCGAAGAAGTGCTCGGCGTCGTAGACCACGCGCTTGCCCTGCGCGACCAGGAAGGCGACCGACTCGGCGATCATCGCCAGGTTCTCCTCCCGGCCGACGCGCACGACCTTCTCCAGGTGCAGGCTCCAGGTCTTGCCGACGAGCGTGCAGACCGGCGCGAAGCACTCCGCCAGCGCGCGCAGCGCCGGGTCGTCGTCAGCGGACATCCCCCGCCGCCGGGTCATCCCGAACGCGCACACGTCGGTGCCCAGCCGTTCCCCCTCCAGCCGCGCGAACAGCTCGGCCTCCTTCGGGTTGGAGGCGGGGAAGCCGGCCTCGACGAAGGGGATGCCGAGGTCGTCGAGGACGCGCGCCACGCGCACCTTCTCCTCCACGGACAGCGACATCCCCTCCCCCTGCATCCCGTCGCGCAGGGTCGTGTCGTAGATCGCGATCCGGCTCACGGAGCGGGTGCCGGCTGCGGCGAGCGCAGCGGTGACGAGCGCGCAGCGCGAGGCAGAATGTCCAGCCAGTGCGCGTACCGCTCCGAGCGGCCGTGCAGCGCGTCCTCGAACGCGGACTGGACCGCTCGCGTGATCGGGCCCGGCTCGCCGGTGCCGACCGGGTGGTCGTCGACCTCGCGCAGCGGCGTGAGCTCGGCGGCCGTGCCGGTCATGAAGATCTCGTCGGCGAGGTACAGCTCGCCGCGCGCGACGTCGCGCTCGACGACCTCGTAGCCGAGATCGCGCGCGACCTCGATCGCCGACAGGCGGTTGATGCCGCCGAGGATCGAGGACGGGAAGCCGGGCGTGGCGATCGCGCCGTCCTTGACCAGGAACAGGTTCTCGCCGGTGCCCTCGCACACCATCCCGCGCTGGTCGAGCAGGATCGCCTCCTCGTAGCCCGCCTTGTCGGCCTCGATCTTGGCCAGCACCGAGTTCAGGTACTGCCCGTTGGCCTTGGCGGCCGGGATCAGCGCGTCCGGCCCGATCCGCCGCCAGGAGGAGACCTTGCCGCGCACGCCGCGCTGCTTGCCCTCGTCGCCGAGGTAGGCGCCCCACTCCCACACCGCGATGAAGACCTCCACCGGGCAGTCCAGCGGGCACAGGCCCATCGGCCCGGCGCCGCGGTAGACGACCGGGCGGATGTAGCAGGACTTCAGGCCGTTGCGGGCGATCAGGTCGAGCGTCGCCTCGCGGATCTGCTCCTTGGAGTACGGGATCTCCATGAAGTACATCTCGGCCGACTTGAACAGCCGGTCGATGTGGTCCCGGTGGCGGAAGACCGCGGTGCCGCGCGGGGTGTCGTAGGCGCGGACGCCCTCGAAGACGCCCGTCCCGTAGTGCAGGGCGTGCGTGAGTACGTGAACCTTGGCGTCCTCCCAGGCGACGAGCTCCCCGTTCATCCAGATGAGGTCCGCTTGGTTCACTTGAGCTCCTCCAGGACCGCGCGAGTCGCTTCGGCGGTCGTTGCGGTGCCGCCCAGGTCTCCGGTGCGCAGTCCGGCGTCCAGGGCCCGATCCACGGCCGATTCTATCCGCGCCGCGGGCTCCCCCCGGTCCAGCCCGTGCCGCAGCAGCAGGGCGGCGGACAGGATCATGGCCAGCGGGTTGGCGATCCCCTGGCCGGCGATGTCGGGCGCCGAGCCGTGGACCGGCTCGAACAGCCCGGGGCACCTGCCTCGCGCTGCGCGCTCGTCACCGCTTCGCTCGCCGCCGAGGCTGGCGCTGGGGAGCAGCCCGATCGAGCCGGTGAGCATCGCCGCCTCGTCGCTGAGGATGTCGCCGAACATGTTCTCGGTCAGGATCACGTCGAAGTGGCGGGGCGCGGCGACGAGCCGCATCGCGGCGTTGTCGACCAGCAGGTGCTCGAGCTCGACGTTGGGGAACTCCGCGGCGTGCACGCGGGAGACGACCTCGCGCCACAGCCGGCTCGTCTCCAGCACGTTCGCCTTGTCGACGCTCGTCACGCGCGAGCGGGCGGCCCGGAACGCGGTGCGGGCGATCCGCTCGATCTCGGCCTCCGTGTAGGCGCAGACGTCGTGGGCGCGGCCGTTCGCGCGGCCCTTGTCCCCGAAGTAGATGCCGCCGGTGAGCTCGCGGACCACGAGCAGGTCGGTGCGCTCGATCACCTCGCGCTTGAGCGGGCTCTCGTCGTACAGCGCGGGGAGCGGGCGGACGGGGCGCAGGTTGGCGTACAGGCCCAGGCCCTGCCGGAGCCCGAGCAGCCCCTGCTCGGGGCGCGGCTTGGCCGGGTCGGTGGTGTCCCACCGCGGGCCGCCGACAGCGGCGAGCAGGACCGCGT
>JBOGYU010000401.1:0-4570 GCA_050696935.1 Solirubrobacteraceae bacterium
GGTCCGCTCGGACGACTCACCGCGACCCCCGATCGGCGAGCCCGGATGGCGAGCGGGGGTCCGCTCGGACGACTCACCGCGACCCCCGATCGGCGAGCCCGGATGGCGAGCGGGGGTCCGCTCGGACGACTCACCGCGACCCCCGATCGGCGAGCCCGGATGGCGAGCGGGGGTCCGCGTGAGCTTCACCGCGATCGTCGTGCTGCACGACTCCGAGCCGGAGCTGCGAACCCTGCTGGCGTCGATCGCAACGCGCCTCGACGACCCGCCGCAGCTCGTCGTCGTCGACACCGGCTCGCAGGACCGCGGCCCGGAGCTGGCGCAGGCCCACGGCGCCGAGGTCGTCGACCTTCCAGACAACCCCGGCTTCGGCGCCGCCAACAACGCCGGGCTCACCCGCGCCCGCCACGCGGCCACCGTGCTGCTCAACCCGGACTGCGAGCTGCTGGACGGCTCGCTCGCCGGCCTGGCCGCCCTCGCCCGCCGGCACCCGCAAGCGCTGCACGCGCCGCGACTGCTGAACGCCGACGGGAGCGTCCAGCGCTCGGTCCACCCGCTGCCCGGCACCGTGGGAGCGCTCCTGCCGGCCGTCGTCCACCCACCCCTCCTCCCACGCGGCGTGCGCGAGCGCGCGGAGCCGCACCGGGCGACCGCGCCACGCACCGTCGGGTGGGCGATCGCCGCCTGCCTGGCCGGCGCGACGGCCACCCTGCGAACGCTGGGCCCGTTCGACCCCGGAGTCCACCTGTTCGCCGAGGACATGGATCTCGGCCTCCGCGCCCGCACCGCCGGGATCCCCACCGTCCTGCACCCCGACCTCAGAGTCCGGCACGCCGGCGGGCACAGCACACGCCGCGCCGGAGAGCCGTTCGAGCTGCTCGCGCGCCGCCGCCGCGAGGCCATCGCCGTCACGCTCGGGCGCCGGGCGCAAGCGCTCGACGACCTCGCACAGGCCACGACGTTCGCCACCCGCGCCGCCGGGCACGCGCTGCTCGGGGGCGACGCGGCGCGCCCGCGCGCCCAGCTGGCCGCCCTCTACCGGGCGGTGCGGTTAACCGAACCCCCGCCTGCCGGAGGCCCGTAACCGAGCCGATCGGCGTGCCACTAGGGTCCGGAAAGTGAGCGCGGCCGACGCCCTCAACTCGTCGCGCGCCGACTGGCCCGCCCGGTTCGCGGGCGTCGCCTGGCGCGGGAAGACCTGGCTGAACGTCGTCTACCTGCTGCTCGCGTTCCCCACCGGCCTCGCGTACTTCATCGTGCTCGTGGTCGGCTTCACGACCGGCCTCGGGCTCGCGATCGTCATCGTCGGGCTCGTGCTCCTGGTCGCCACGCTCGCCGCGTGGCGCGGGATGGCGGCGTTCGAGCGTGCGCTCGCGCGCGGCCTGCTCGGCGTCGCGATCGCCCGGCCCGTGGACCGTGCCGGGGAGCGGCTGCTCGTGCGCCTCGGCGGGTGGCTCCGCGATCCGGTCACGTGGAAGAGCCTTGTCTTCGTCGCGCTCAAGTTCCCGCTCGGGATCGTCTCGTTCGGCGTCGTCGTCTGCCTTGGCTTCTTCTCGCTGGTGCTGACGTTCGCGCCGCTGATCGTCCTGACCACGCCGGTCACGGTGTTCGGCTGGATCGTCGAGGCGCCGCTGCAGGCGCTCCCGCTCACGGTCGCCGGCGCGATCGCGTGCCTGCTCCTGCTGCACCTCTGCAACGGGCTCGGCTGGCTGTGGGGCCTGTTCGCGCGCGTGATGCTCGGCCCGAGCACGGTGCAGCTGCGCGAGCGGGTGGACGACCTCCGCGACGCCCGCGCGCGCATCATCGCCGCCGCCGACGCCGAGCGGCGCCGGATCGAGCGCGACCTGCACGACGGCGCGCAGCAGCGGCTGGTCTCGCTCTCGCTCACCCTGGGGCTCGCCCAGTCGCGCCTGGCCGCCGACCCGGAGGCCGCCGCGCCGCTGATCGAGCAGGCGCGCGAGGAGGCCCAGCTCGCCGTCAAGGAGCTGCGCGACCTCGCAAGCGGCATCCACCCGGCGGTGCTGAGCGACCGCGGGCTCGGTGCCGCGCTGGAGGCGCTGGCCGCCCGCGCGCCGGTCCCGACCGCCGTGCACGGCATCCCCGACGACCGTCTCCCGCCGCCGGTGGAGGCGGCCGCCTACTTCGTGACCGCCGAGGCGCTCACGAACGTCGCCAAGTACGCCCACGCCGACTCGGCCAGCGTCACCCTCGCCGTCGAGCACGGCCGGCTGCGGCTGACGGTGCGCGACGACGGCGCGGGCGGCGCGGACCTCTCCGCGGGCAGCGGCCTGCGCGGCCTGCGGGACCGCGTCGAGGCGCTCGACGGCCGGCTCGACGTCCACTCCCCGCCCGGCGCCGGCACCACCGTGACCGCGGAGATGCCCCTATGAACCTAAAGGGGTCAGACCCCTTGAGTCACCCCCACTCAAGGGGTCTGACCCCTGTCGTCGTCCTGGCGCTGCTGGTGGCGGGCTGCGGCGGCGGGCCGCGCGTGGTCGAGACGCGGGACGTGGCGCCGTTCGACCGGATCGAGATCGCCGACAGCCTCGACGTGGAGGTCGTTCCGGGCGCCGGGACGGAGGTCCGGGTGCGGGCCGGCAGGGACGTCATGGACCGCGTGCGCACGGAGTCGAGCGGCGGGGTGCTGCGGCTCGACATCGTCGACCGCGGCATCGTGATCGGCGAGGACCCGCTGGGGGACGCGCGCATCCAGGTCGCGGCCGAGGCGGTGCGCGGGGTGAAGATCGACGGGAGCGGTGACGTGACGCTGAGCGGCGTCGACGAGGGCGAGCTCGAGCTGGAGGTTCGGGGCGCGAGCGACGTGCGGGCGGCCGGGAGCGTGGACCACCTGAGCGCCAGCATCCAGGGCGCCGGCGACGCGGAGCTGTTCGACCTGACCGCCCGCACCGCCACCATCAACATCCAGGGCGTCGGGGACGCCGAGCTCAACGTCAGCGACTCCCTCGACGTGACCATCCAGGGCCCCGCCGACGTCGCCTACCGCGGGAACCCGGCAGTGCGGTCGGAGATCCAGGGGCCCGGCGACCTCCGCCGAGCCTCCCCTTAACCACGACGGCCCGGGCTGATGACCCGGGCCGTCTTGAAACCGTGGGGAACGGTATGCGGCTTACTCGCACTCGCAAGCTCGCGCGAGGAAACCGTATGCGGCTTACTCGCGCTCGCAAGCTCGCGCGAGCGCCTTGATTAGCTCAAGCAGCCTCGCGCAGCGCCATCACGTCGGTGCGCTGGCTGAGGCGCTTGAGGGCCCGCTCCTCGATCTGGCGCGCGCGCTCGGTGGACACGCCGAGCTTGCGGCCCGCCTGGCTGAGCGTCTGCGGCTCCTGGTCGCCGGCGCCGAAGCGCATCTCGATCACGTTGCGCTCCTGCTCCGGGAGCTCCGCGATCGCGCTGAGCAGCGTCTCGGAGCGCAGCTTCTCGCCGACCTCCTCGTCCACGGGCGCCGTCTCGATCGCCAGCAGGTCGCCGAACGAGGTGTCGCCCTCGTCGCCCACCGGCTTGTCGAGGCTGACGACCGCGCGGTCTGCCTTGCGGATCTCGATCACGTCGGCGAGCGGGAGCTCCGCCGCGGCGGCGATCTCCTCGTCCGTCGGCTCGTGCCCGAGCCTGGTCGTGAGCTCGCGCTCGATGCGCCCGACCTTGCGGGACCGCTGGGCGACGTGGACCGGCAGCCGGATCGTCCGGCTCGTGTTCTCCAGCCCACGCTGGATCGCCTGGCGGATCCACAGCGTCGCGTACGTCGAGAACCGGAAGCCCTTGCGCCAGTCGAACTTCTCGACCGCCCGGATCAGGCCCAGCATGCCCTCCTGGATGAGGTCGCCCAGCGCGAGCCCCTGACCCTGGTAGCGGCGCGCGTTCGCGACCACCAGGCGGAGGTTGGAGTTGATCATGCGGTCCTTCGCAGCGAGGTCGCCCTTCTCGATGCGCTGGGCGAGCTCGATCTCCTCGCTCGGCTTGAGCAGCGGGTAGCGACCCGCCTCACGCAGCAGGAGCTGCAGGGAGTCCATGGTCGGATCGGCCTCGTGCTCGGGCGCGGTCCGGGTGCGCGGGATATCCGTGAACGTGCTCGTCTTCGGTCCTTTCGGTGTTGTCGTGGAAGCCACTTGGAAAACCAACTTGTCTGGTCGGAATTATAGAGAGATCCGGTTGCCGATACAACGACTTGCCGGTCTCGCACCGGCAGGCCCACCGCATCGTGCGGCGGCCTCCTGGGGTCGGCCCGCCCGGGGGAGGTCGGACGGTCCGCCCGAATGAGGCGACCCCTGAAACGTGAACTACGCTAAGGAGCCGTTCTCGGTTCAGGCGACGGGCTTCCGGCGAAGTCCGTACACCACAGTCAACCCTCGGCGCCGCCGCAAGTTACGCGGTTTTCTTCCCGCTCGCCCTAGGTTTTAGGCGCCGATGAGGAAGTCAAGCGGATTTTGCGCTCCGGTGCGTTGCGATTCGCCACCGACTGTGACGAAACGCACACGAATCACGATCATCCTGCGGCCGCCCGCCGCGCCGCCCGCCGGGAGAGCAGTCCGGTGACGACCGCCGGGCGGTCGCCGGG
>JBOGYU010000402.1:0-4565 GCA_050696935.1 Solirubrobacteraceae bacterium
GCGCTGGCCCGCGGGAGGCGCTCGAGGCCGGCTGCCGCACCGCCGCCCAGGCCGTACGGCAGGTGGGCGCGCGGCCACCCGCCCGAACCTAAAGGGGACTGTCCCCTTTAAGATTCGCCGATGCCTGAAGCCGTGATCGTCGACGCCGTCCGCACGCCGATCGGGCGCGCGGCCAAGGGGTCGCTCAAGGACGTCCGCGCCGACGACCTCGCGGCGGTGCCGCTGAAGGCGCTGGTGGATCGCAACCCCGAGGTCGACTTCGCCGAGACGAATGACCTGATGATGGGCTGCGGCTTCCAGATGGGCGAGCAGGGCTACAACGTCGGCCGCAACGCCGCCCTGCTGGCCGGCATCGACTATCACGTGCCGGCCACGACCGTCAACCGGTTCTGCGCCTCCTCGCTGCAGACGCTCCGGATGGCCTTCCACGCGATCAAGGCCGGCGAGGGCGACCAGTACGTCGCCGCCGGCGTGGAGGCCGTGTCGCGGTTCCCGGCGCACGCGCCGTACGAGCCGCACCCGCGGCTCGACGGCTCCGACGGCGCGCCCTACAACGTCTACATCCCGATGGGCCTGACGGCGGAGAACGTCGCCAAGCGCTGCAAGGTGACCCGCGAGGCGCAGGACGAGTGGGCCGTGACGTCGCAGAACCGCGCCGTGCAGGCGCGCGACTCCGGGCACTTCGACGCCGAGATCGTCCCCGTCGGCGACGTCACGCGCGACGACGGCCCCCGCCCCGGCACCACCATGGAGGTGCTGGCGCAGCTCAAGCCGGCCTTCGACCCCGAGAACGGGACCGTCACCGCCGGCAACTCCTGCCCGCTCAACGACGGCGCGGCGGCCGTGCTCGTGATGTCCGCGGAGAACGCCGAGCGCCTCGGCCTGAAGCCGCGCGCCCGGATCGTGGCCTCCGCCGTCGCGGCGATCCGGCCGGAGGTGATGGGCCTGGGGCCGATCCCCGCCGTGAGGGCCGTGCTCGAGCAGGCCGGGATGACGATCGGCGACATCGATGTCGTCGAGCTCAACGAGGCGTTCGCCGCCCAGGTCCTGCCGTGCATCGACGAGCTGGGGCTCGACCGCGAGAAGCTCAACCCGTTCGGCGGCGCGATCGCGCTCGGCCACCCGTTCGGGATGACCGGCGCGCGGATCATGACCACGCTGCTGAACGACCTGGACACGCTGGACGGCACGCTCGGCCTGGAGACCATGTGCGTCGCCGGCGGGATGGGCCAGGCGATGATCGTCGAGCGGCTCTAATCGACGCCCCCCGCCGGCGAGGGTGTTCGGCGCGATGATGGACGTCGCGTGTCGATTTCCGTCCTGCTCGCTCGACGCATGGATAGAAGCCCACCCACACAAGGAGGAAGCACGACATGCGAGTCATGGTCCTCGTCAAGGCAACCGAGCAGAGCGAAGCCGGCGAGATGCCGAGCGAGCAGCTGCTGAGCGAGATGACGGCCTTCAACGAGGAGCTCGTGAAGGCCGGCGTGATGCTCGCCGGAGACGGCCTGCATCCCAGCTCGGCGGGTGCCCGCGTCATCTTCACGGGCAGCGAGCGCAAGGTCATCGACGGTCCGTTCGCCGAGACCAAGGAGCTGCTCGCCGGCTACTGGCTGTGGCAGGTCAAGTCGCTCGACGAGGCGATCGAGTGGGTCAAGCGCGTCCCGGACCCGATGCCCGGCACCGACGCGATCATCGAGATCCGCCCGGTCTTCGAGGCCGAGGACTTCGGCGAGGAGCTCACGCCCGAGCTGCGCGCCAAGCAGCAGGAGCTGCGCCAGCAGGTCGAGGGCGGCCGGTAGACGCGACCATGGGCGACGTCCGGCGCACCCTCGACGGCGTCTGGCGCATCGAGTCGGCGCGCCTGATCGCCGGCATCGCGCGGGTCGTGCGCGACGTCGGCCTCGCCGAGGACCTCGCCCAGGAGGCGTTCGTCGCAGCGCTCGAGCAATGGCCCGAGTCAGGTGTCCCGGACAATCCGGGCGCCTGGCTCATGGCCACCGCCAAGCACCGCGCGATCGATCGCCTGCGCCGCGCCGACATGCACGACCGCAAGACGCAGGAGCTCGCGCGCGAGATCGAGCGGCGCGGCGAGTACGAGAACCCGGACCTGGCCGCCGCCATCGACGATCCGTTCGACGACGACCTGCTGCGGCTCATCTTCACGGCCTGCCATCCGGTGCTCTCGACCGACGCGCGGGTCGCCCTGACGCTGCGCCTGCTCGGCGGCCTGACGACCACCGAGATCGCGCGCGCCTACCTCGTTCCGGAGGCCACCGTGGCCCAGCGGATCGTGCGCGCCAGGCGCACGCTCTCAGCGGCTCGCGTCCCGTTCGAGATCCCCGAGCGCCAGGAGCTCGCCGGGCGCCTCGCGTCCGTGCTCGAGGTCATCTACCTCGTGTTCAACGAGGGCTACGCCGCCACCGCCGGCGAGCGGTGGCTGCGGCCCGAGCTGCTCGAGGAGGCGCTGCGTCTCGGGCGCATACTCGCCGAGCTGCTCCCGGCCGAGGCCGAGGTCCACGGCCTCGTCGCGCTCATGGAGCTCCAGGCCTCGCGTGCGCGGGCGCGGATCGGGCCCGGGGGAGCGCCGGTCCTGCTGCTCGACCAGGATCGCTCGCGCTGGGACTGGATGCTCGTCGAGCGCGGCCTCGCCGCGCTCGAGCGCGGGTACCGAACCGGCGGCGCTCTCGGGCCCTACACCCTGCAGGCGGCGATCGCCGCCTGTCACGCCCGCGCACGCGCCGCCGAGGACACCGACTGGGAGCGCATCGCCGCCCTCTACGACGGCCTGGCCCAGCTGATGCCCTCGCCGGTCGTCGAGCTCAACCGCGCGGTGGCGATCGGCATGGCGTGCGGCCCGGCGGCGGCGCTGGAGCTGGTTGACGCCATCGGCGAGGAGCCGGCGCTGCGCGACTACCACCATCTGCCGACCGTTCGCGGCGATCTGCTCGAGAGGCTGGGCCGCAAGGCGGAAGCCGGCCGGGAGTTCCAGCGCGCCGCCGCGATGACGGGCAACGCGCGCGAGCGCGCCGTGCTGCTGGAGAGGATGGCCGCCTGCGCACCCAGCAACGGCTCCTGACCAATGGCAGGACGAGTCGTCTAAATCACCTCGGAGCACGTCGGCCTCCAGCGCCGCCAGCCGGCGGGCGGCGCCGGCGATCGCCGACAGGTCGTCGAGCGCGCGCACGATCAGCGCGGGCGGGAAGAGCAGCTCCCTCATTCGCCCATCACCTTGATCACGAGGCGCTTGTCGCGCCGGCCGTCGAACTCGGCGTAGAAGACCGCCTGCCACGGCCCGAGGTCGAGCCGCCCGGCGGTGATCGGGACGATCACCTGGTGGTGGACGAGCAGGTTCTTCAGGTGCGCGTCCCCGTTGTCCTCGCCGCCGCGGTGGTGGCGGTAGTCGCCCGGGTCGGGGGAGAGCGCCGCGGCGACGGGGTTCTCCTGCGTCCTCCAGCTCGGCGGGGCGAGCTTGTCCAGCCACTCCAGCGTGTCCTCGAGGATCCCCGGCTCGTCGTCGTTGACCCAGACGGCGGCGGTGATGTGCATGGCGCTCACCAGCACCATCCCCTCCTGCACGCCGGACTCCTCGACGGCCGCCTCGACATCGCCGGTGATCCGGACCCACTCCCGCCGCTCCCGCGTGTGGAACGTCCTGTAGACAGTGTGCGTGGTCATTGGGCGATCATGCCCGGCCATGGACTTCGGAATCGACGGGCGGTGCGCGGTGGTCACCGGAGGCAGCCGCGGGATTGGAGCGGCCACCGCCGCGCTGCTGGAGGCCGAGGGCGCCCGCGTGGTGCGCGTGTCTCGCGGCGAGGGCATCGACGTGACGGCGCCGGACGCCGCCGAGCGGATCGCCGCGCTGGCCGGCGCGCCGGTGGACATCCTCGTCAACAACGCGGGCACGAGCTTCGCGCGCGGGCTCGGCGAGCTGACGGACGAGGACTGGAACGGCCTGTGGGAGCTGCACGTGATGGCGTCGATGCGCCTGATGCGCGCGTTCGCCCCCGGCATGGCCGAGCGCGGCTGGGGCCGGATCGTCAACGTCGCCTCCTCGGCCGGCAAGCGCCCGTCGCTGACCAACGCGGCGTACTCGGTCACCAAGGCCGCCCAGCTGTCGCTGTCGCGGGTGTTCGCCGACGCCTACGCAGACCGCGGCGTGCTCGTGAACGCGGTCACGCCGAGCGCGGTCGCCTCCTCGCTGTGGGTGGCGGAGGGCGGGCTGGGCGACCAGACGGCGGCCGCCAAGGGGCTCTCGCGCGAGGAGGCGCTCGACGCGCAGGCGTCCAAGATCCCGCTCGGCCGGCTCGCCGAGCCGGAGGAGATCGCGTCGGTGGTCGCGTTCCTGTGCTCGGAGCGCGCCTCGATGGTCAGCGGCGCCGCCTGGTCGGTGGACGGCGGCACGGTGGCGACGATCATCTGAGGGCGCGGCGACGACGGGTCAGCGGGCCGCCCGTCGATCCGAGGCGCTTCGGCGACGTCGTGCGGCGACCGCGACCGCGCCCGCCGCGGCGAGCGCGATCGCGGCGGCGCCAGCGAAGCCCCACCGGTAGCCGCCGAGG
>JBOGYU010000403.1:0-4560 GCA_050696935.1 Solirubrobacteraceae bacterium
GGCCGGCGCCGCCGCCCGCGGAGAGCGCCCAGCTGCCGCCGCCGGTCGCCGGGCGGTCGGAGGTCGTCGAGCCGGTGAGCGGGATCGTGCGCGTGCGGCGGCGGGGCACGCGCCGGTTCGTCCGGCTGCGCGCCGGGCAGCTGCTGCCGGACCGCTCGGAGGTCGATGCGACCCGTGGCGTCGTGCGGATCGTCGTGGCGGCGGTGCGGGACGGCAGCGCGACCGCCTCGGTGCTCCTGTCGGAGGGCCGGGCGGTGATCGACCAGAACCGCGCGCGGCGGCCGAGGACGACGCTGCCGCTGTCCGGGCCGCTGACCTGCCGGCGCGAGGGACGCGCGAGCACGGCCGCGCAGAAGCGCAAGAGGAAGCGCAAGCGCGCGCGCAAGCGGAGCATCTTCACCCAGACCGACGGGGGGCGCTTCCGCAGCCGCGGCAACCACGCCGCCGCGACCGCGAGCGGGACCGCGTGGCGGACGACCGACCGCTGCGCGAGCACGCGGATCGACGTGCGCGAGGGCACCGTGCGGGTGCGCGACCTGGTGCGCCGGCGCAGGGTCGTCGTGCGTGCGCCGGACAGCTACACCGCGCGCAAGCGCGCGGCGCGCCGGCCGGCCCGGCGCGGGTGACGCGCGTTTACCCCTGGGGTGCCTGGCGGCGGCGCCGCCGCGGGTGGACGGTGATGCCAGTCATCCGTCCCGCGAGGAGAGGCCCCGACCATGTCATCCCGTCCCATCTGTACCTCAGCCGGCCTGACCGCATGGCTTCGTCCGCCGAGCCTCGGGGCGGGCGCGATCGTGGCGATCGTCGTCGCGCTGATCTGGGGCGGCGACGTCGCTCGCGCGAGCCATGACGTCAGCCTGAGCAGCTCCAGCCCGACCTTGACCGCGTCGCCGACCACGTCCGGCGTCTGCCTCCCGCAGTCGCTGTCCTTCGGCGCCGCCCCCGTGAGCGCCACGATCTCCGCCTCAGGCGAGACCGACTGCTGGCGCGTCACGGGCACCGCCGGCGATCGCGTGCGCGCGCGTGTCGTCGCGACGTCCGGCACGCTGAGCCCGCGCGCCGAGGTCGCGGCGACCGGCTGCACGGCCGGCGACGACGTCACCTGCGTCCTCACCGACACGTCTCACACCATCCGCGTCCGCGACGGCGCCGGGACCGGCACCGGCGGCTACACGATCTCGGTCCAGCGGCTGAACGCCCCCGTGGGCTGCTCGTCGCTGACGTACGGGCCGGGCACCAGGACGGGAGCGATCGTAAGCGGCGAGACGGAGTGCTGGAACTTCACGGGCGCCGCCGGCGACCGCGTGCGGCTCCGCGTCGTCACGGCCGCGACGGCGCTCGACCCGCGCGCCGAGCTGCTGCGCTCCGACGGCACCACCCGCTGCGCGCCGACGGCCGCCGACGACCACACGTGCACGCTCGACGCCGGCGGGACCCACACGATCCTCGTCCGGGACGACGGCGCGAGCACCGGCGGCTACTCGCTCTCCGTCCAGCGGCTCAACAGCCCGGTCGGCTGCTCATGGAAGGCGTTCGGTACGACCGCGACGGCGGCCTCCCTTGCGACGACCGGTGAGACCGACTGCTGGCGGCTCTCCGGCGCCGCCGGAGATCGCGTCCGCGTGCGCGTGACCAAGTCCTCCGGCGCGCTCGATCCGAAGACGGAGGTCCTCAGGCCTGACGGAACCACGCGCTGCAGCCCCACGCGCGACGACGACCTCAGCTGCGTCCTCGATCGGACCGGCACCCACACGATCCTGGTCCGCGATTCAGCCGGGACGTTCACCGGCGGCTACCGACTGGGTCTTCAGAGGCTCAACGACCCCGTGGGGTGCTCGTCGCTGTCGTACGGCACGGGCGCGGCGACGGGCTCGCTCGCCACGACCGCGGAGACCGACTGCTGGCGCTTCACGGCTGGCTCGGCGAACCGCGTCCGGCTGCGTGTGATCGCCACGACCGGAGCATGGACGCCGATCGCGGAGATCGTCGACGGCTGGGGGACGACCCGCTGCGGCCCCGCGTCTGGCAACGAGCTCACGTGCGAGCTTCAGAGCGCGCAGCTCCACACGATCCTGGTCCGCGACAGCGCCGGCACGCGCACCGGCGACTACCGGATCTCCATCCAGCGCCTGAACGATCCCGTCGGCTGCGGGGAGGCTCCCGAGGGCGCCGCCGGCGAGGGCTGGGTCCCCGTGGCCGCGATCGACTGCTGGCGCGTCGACGGCGACGCGGGCGACCCGCTGCGGGTCCGCGTGATCGACACCGGCTGGAGCTGGGATCCGGTCACGGAGGTCGTGCGGCCCGACGGCACGACGGTCTGCCACATCACCCGCGCCGACAGCTTCACGTGCGAGCTCGACCGCGACGGCGTGCACACGATCCTCGTCCGGGACCGTTCCGGCGCGAGCTACGGCGGCTATGGGATCGCGGCGATCCGGCTCAACGATCCCTATTACACCTGCCCCAGCATCGTCACCTCGGCGTCCGCCCACACGGCCTCGATCCTCGGGACGGCCGAGATCGACTGCTACACGTCGTGGGCGCCCGAGGCAGGCGCGAGAACGATCCGGGTCGAGGCCACCTCGGGAATGATCGAGCCGGTCGTGGAGGTCCTGCGGCCGGACGGCACGCCGCGCTGCCTGCGCACCTCGCCGGACGGCTGGTTCGACTGCTACGGCGACACCTACGAGTACCTGCGGATCCTCGTCTACGACGCCGCAGGAACCAACTCTGGCAACTACGAGATCGACCTGCGCTGAGGAGAGTCCCGGATGTCCGCGCACGGTTCCCGCATGGGAGCCGGTCACGGAGGTCGTGGGACCCGACGGCACGACGACGTGCGCGCCGACCACCGCCGACATGTTCACGTGCGAGCTGGACGGCACCGGCACCCACACGATCCTCGTCAGTGACCAGGCCGGATCCCGCAGCGGCGCCTACGGCTTCGATCGCCAGCAGCTCGACGACGGCCTCGGCTGCCAGCGCCTGTGGCCGGAGGCGCGCGCCCTCCAGGAGTCGATCGTCGCGGCCGGCGAGATCGACTGCTTCTCGCTCGAGAGCTTCTACTACCCGGTGCCGCGGCTGGCGATCATGCGAGCGCGGGCCAGCTCGGGCACGCTGAGCCCGGTCGTCGAGGTGCTGCGCCCGGACGGCACGGTCATCTGCGGCCCGGTGCCGGGCGACCGCTGGCTCGGCTGCGGCGTCGGCGACGTCGGCGCCTCCCACCGGATGATCCTCGTCTACGACACGACGGGGACCGGCACCGGCAACTACGACCTGGACGTCAACTGAAGCGCAAGCCAGAGCACAAAAGGGGCGGCCGCATAGCGACCGCCCCTTTTGACGAGCTGACCCGCGAGCCTTGACTGGAGAGATCCGGTCTGCACCGGGAGGCGACCGGGCGGGCGGATGGGCGTACGTCCCGCCCGGTGTGAGGCCGGGGTGCGCGCACCGTACCCCGCCGCCGGCGCGCCCACCATCCCCGGTCCGAGGTATTTCTCGCCGCGCGCGAGAGCGAGATACTGCGCCCGGAGCCACCATGACGGTGCTCGTCGGCAGAGAAGTCGAGCGCGGACCGCTCATCGCGGCCCTGGAGGGCGCGCGTGCCGGCCGGGGGGCGGCGGTGCTGCTGCGCGGCGAGCCGGGCATCGGCAAGACCGCGCTGCTCGAGGAGCTCGTGCGTCGGGCGGCCGGGAACGTCGTGCTCGAGGCGCGCGGCGTCGAGGCTGAGTCGGCGCTGCCGCACGCCGGCCTGTCGGAGCTCGTCGCCCCGGTTGTCGACCTCGTCCAGAAGTTGCCCGGGCCGCGACGGGAGGCGCTCGAGCGTGCCCTCGGAGCGCGGGGCGGCGGACCCGGCGACCGCTTCGGCGTCTACGTCGCGACGCTCGCCCTGCTCGCGGAAGCCGCCGAGCGGTCGCCCGTCCTGATCGCTGCCGACGACGGCCACTGGCTGGACGAGGAATCGGCGCGCCCTGGCGTTCTGCGCCCGGCGTCTCGTGCACGACCGCGTGTGCCTGGTGATCGCCGTCCGCGACGGGCGCGGCGCGACGTTCGAGGCGGCGGGAATGAGCGTGCTCGAGGTCGGGGGACTGACCGCGCCCGCGAGCACCGAGCTGCTCGCGGCGCGATCCGGCGTCGCGGTCGACCGGGAGGTCGGCGTCGAGCTGCACCGGGCGACCAACGGCAATCCGCTCGCATTGCTCGAGCTGGCGCGCCGCCTCAGCGCCGAGCAGCTCGCCAGCACCGGCGCGCTCCCGCGGCCGCTGCCGAGCGGACCGGGCGTAGAGCGCGCCTTCGGGCCGCTGCTCACGGCGCTGACCGACGAGGCGCAGGAGGCCCTGGTGGTGGCGGCGGCGGACGACTCGGGCGACCTGCGCACCGTCGCCGGCGCCCTGCGCGAGCGCGGCCTGCCGGTCGGTGCGCTCGCCGCCGCGGAGGAGCAGCGCATCGTCTCCATCGCCGGCGGGAGGATCGAGTTCGCCCATCCCGTCCTGCGGTCAGCCGCCTACCACCGCGCCTCCGGCGCAGCGCGCCGCGCCGCGCACGCGGCGGTCGCCGCGG
>JBOGYU010000404.1:0-4551 GCA_050696935.1 Solirubrobacteraceae bacterium
CGGACGCCGCGCCGATGCCGCTGCTCGCGCCCGTGACCAGCGCCCGCTGACCGTCCAGCCGGCGCACCTACGCCGCCGCGCGTGCCAGCTCGCGCGCCGCGGCGGCGATCCCTTCCGCGTCGATGCCCGCCTCGTGCAGGAGCTCGTCGGGCTTGCCGGAGACCGGCATCTCGCGGACCGCGAGCTTGACCACCGGCGGGCGGTCGTCGGCGTCCGCGAGCGCCTCGAGCACCGCGTCCCCGAGCCCGCCCTCCGGCCAGTGGTCCTCGACCGTGACGACGGCGCCGCAGTCGCGCGCGGCGGCCTGGACCGCCTCCGCGTCGATCGGCTTGAGCGAGTAGCAGTCGAGCACCCGCGCGCGGATGCCGTCCTCCTCGAGCGCCTGCGCCGCGCGGTCCGCCTCGTCGACCGTGATCCCGCAGGCCACGATCGCCACGTCGGCGGCGTCGGCGCCACGGACGACCCGGCTGCCGCCGATGCGGACGTCCTCGTCCGCCGGCGTGCGCACCGGGGTCTTGCCGCGCAGGGTGCGGATGAAGGAGATGCCCTTCGTATCCGCCATCGCCGCCACCAGCGCGGCGGCCTGGTTCGCGTCGCTCGGGTGCAGGACGGTGGAGCCGTGCACGGCGCGGAACGCCGCGAGGTCCTCCAGCGCCATCTGCGAGGGGCCGTCCTCGCCGATGGAGACGCCGGCGTGGGAGCCGCTCAGCCGCAGGTTCGCGCGGGAGATCGCGGCCATGCGCACGAAGTCGTACGCGCGCGTGAAGAAGGCCGCAAAGGTCGAGGCGAACGGCACCCAGCCGCGCGCCTGCATCCCGACCGCCGCCGCGATCATCTGCTGCTCGGCGATGAACATCTCGAAGTAGCGGTCCTCGTAGGCGGCCGCGAAGTCCTCCGAGTGGGTGGAGTTGGAGACCTCGCCGTCGAGCGCGACCACGTCGCCGCGGCGCGCCCCGAGCGCGGTGATCGCCTCGCCGTACGCCTTGCGGGTGGCGACCTCCTCGCCCAGCTCCCAGCTCGGCATCTCGCCGCCCGACGTCTGGAAGCGGTGCGGGGAGCCGCCGGCGGGCGCCGCGAGCGCCACCGACAGGTCGCGCTCGCCGCCCAGCTCCGCGATGGCCTCCTCGGGGTCGTCGAGCGGCTTGCCGTGCCTGCCCGGCTGGTCCTCGACCGCCTTCACGCCGCGGCCCTTCAGCGTGCGGGCGAGCACGGCGGTGGGCCGGCCCTCGGTGGCCTCGGCCTCGGCGTACGCGGCCTCGATCGCGTCCACGTCGTGCCCGTCGCAGACGACGGCGTGCCAGCCGAACGCGCGCACGCGCTCGGCGTAGCCCTCCATGTCCCAGCCGAGCATCGTCTCGCGGGTCTGGCCGAGCCGGTTGACGTCCACGATCGCGACGAGGTTGTCCAGGCCCTCCCAGCCGGCGTGCTGGAAGGCCTCCCACATCGAGCCCTCGGCCATCTCGGAGTCGCCGCACAGGCACCAGACGCGGAACGGCAGCCGGTCCAGCCGCTTGCCGGCGATCGCGACGCCGACCGCGATCGGCAGCCCCTGGCCGAGCGAGCCGGTGGCCACGTCGGTCGGCGGGATGCGCGGGGTCGGGTGGCCCTCCAGACGCGAGCCGAGCCGCCGGAAGGTCAGCAGCTCCTCGTCGTCGATGATCCCGGCCGCCTTCAGGACCGAGTAGTACAGCGGCGACGCGTGGCCCTTGGAGAAGATCAGGTGGTCGGCGGAGGGGTCCTCGAGGTTGCGGGGGTCCATTCGCAGGTGGCCGTCGAGCAGGACGGCCATCAGGTCGGCGGCGGACATCGAGGAGGTGGGGTGGCCGGAGCCGGCGGCGGCGCTGGCGCGGACCGAGTCCACGCGCAGCTGCTGGCCGAGCTCGGTGCGGAACTCCGTGCGCTCGCCCATCACGCGGCCTCCGCTCCGCGTGCGCCCTCAGGGACCGGCGCCGGTGTCGAGCCGGTGCCGTTCTGGTTGTCGAGGAGTCGGTCGCGCTTGGCCTCGAGGTCGGCGAACAGCTGCTGGAAGGACTTCGCGAACTTCTCGACGCCCTCGCGCTCGAGCGTCGCGACGACGTCGTCGTAGTCGATCCCGGCGGCCGCGAACGCCTCCAGCGTCCGGCGTGCGCCGTCGACGTCGCGGTCGAGCGTGCGCTCGACCCGCCCGTGGTCCTGGAACGCCTCGATCGTCCCGGGCGGCATCGTGTCGACCGTGTCGGGGCCGATCAGCTCCTCGGCGTAGAGGATGTCGCGGTACGCGGGGTTCTTCGTGGAGGTCGACGCCCACAGGCACCGCTGGGGCGTCGCGCCCTTGGCGGCCAGCGCCTCCCACCGCGGCCCGGAGAAGACCTCCGTGTAGGTCTCGTAGGCGAGCCTGGCGTTGGCGATCGCGAGCGTGCCCTTGAGCTCGTCGTGGCCGCCGAGCTCGTCCAGCCGGTGGTCGCCCTCCGTGTCCACGCGGGAGACGAAGAACGAGGCGACGGACGCGACCTTCGCCGGGTCGCCGCCGCTCTCGACGAGCCGCTCGACGCCCCGGACATAGGCCTCGGCCACGGCGCGGTGGCGCTCCAGCGAGAAGATCAGCGTGACGTTGACCGCCTGGCCGCGGGCGATGGTCTCCTCGATCGCGGGCAGGCCCTCGAGCGTGGCTGGGATCTTCACGAACAGGTTCGGGCGGTCGATCAGCCCGCGCAGGCGCAGCGCCTCCTCGATCGTCGCCTGGGTGTCGTGCGCCAGGCTGGGGTCCACCTCGAGCGAGACCCAGCCGTCGCGGCCGGCGTCGAAGGTCTCGCGCAGCACGTCGCAGGCGGCGCGGATGTCGTCGCGCGCGAGGGCGAGGAAGATCTCCTTCGGCTCGGACTCGGTGGCCGTCAGCTCCTTGATCTGCTCGTCATAGGCGTCGCCCTCGGCGATCGCGCCCTGGAAGATGGTGGGGTTGGAGGTGACGCCGACCACGCCGTCTTGCACGAGGCCGGCGAGCTCGCCCTGCTGCACGAACGGTCGCGAGAGATAGTCGATCCAGACGCTCTGGCCGTGGTCGGACAGCTGCTGCAGCGGGGTCTTGGCCATGGGCTCTCCTTGTGGGGGAAGTCGAAGTCTCCCTCACATGAAACCGTGCCCGGCGCCTCGGCGACGGAAACGGCACGGGAACCGTGCGGGACGGGCGAGTCGATGAATGTTCGAGAGGCCGCCGGCCGGGCGCTCAGCGAGGGCGCCCGGCGAGCTCCCGCAGCCAGGCGGAAACGGCTTGCTCGTCGCGGCGCGCCTCGCGCTGGCGCGCGGCCCGAGCCTGGCTGGCGGTGATGGTATTCGGTGGGGAGGAGCGTCCCGCGAACCTGCGTGCGGGAGGCTGCGTCAGTGCCCCCGTCAGCGACCGGCGTCCTTGCCGCTCAGCGTCATAAGCCAGCGACATCGGCGTGGAGACTACCCCACACCCGCCGATTCTGTCCACTCCAAAGTGGTTATCGAACAAACCCTCTGTAGGCCGAAAAGGCCAAGATTGCAGGCGGTAAACGTTCGCCCTAGCCGGCCAGGACGGCGACGGGCACCAGAAGGTACTCCAGGAAGAACAGCGCCCAGACGCGCAGGTAGAACGAGCTGAACGCGGCGCGGTCCGCGGGGTCGGCCCGGCGGGCCCAGCGCAGCAGCAGCGCGAGCGCGGCCGCGTGGCCGCCGGCGAGGACCAAGGGCTGGGCGTCCGCGAGCAGCAGCGGGCCGAGCGCGATCATCGCGGCATAGGCGAGCAGGAGCGCGCCGATCCCGAGCCGCGCCGCCCGCCGCGGGCCCAGCCGCACGGTGAAGGTGGCGATCCGGAAGCGGCGGTCGCCCTCCATGTCCGGCACGTCCTTGAGCACGGCGATCGCGAACGAGAACGGCAGCACGAACAGGGTCAGCGCCCACACCGGCGCCGCGATCGAGAGGCCGCTGCCGAAGGCGAGGCTGAAGTGGCCATAGACGCCGAGGTTGACGACCACGGCACGGACGCCCGAGATACTCAGCGACGCCGGCACCGGGAAGCGCTTGAGCCGCACGGGCGGGAGGGAGTAGGCCGCGCCGACGGCGAGCGCGGCGAGCACGGCGGCGGTCTCGAGGGCGCCCTGGGTGAGCGCGAGGACGACGGCCGCGGCGGCGGCGAGGGCGACGATGCGCGCGGCGGCGGCGGCGGAGAGGTCGCCGGCGGCCAGCGGCAGGTGCGGCTTGTTGACGCGGTCGATCTCCACGTCGGTGAGCTGGTTGAGGCCGACGATCGCCACGTTGACGCCGGCGCCGGCCACGAGCACCCAGAAGAGGTGGTCGAGGCCGGAGCCGGGCAGCTCGGCGACCGCGATGGCGTACAACCCGAGCACGCTGAGCACGGTGCCGATGAGCGTGTGGGGGCGCGAGAACCGCCACAGCACGCTTGCGGGGCCCGCCCGGCGCGCAGGAAAACGGTTTCGCCTGCCAGGCGATCGCCTGGCGGCGCTCGCCTTCGGCGACGTTACCATCCGCCCCGGCGCAGGCGCAGGACCGCCGCGATGGGGACGAACGCGGCGCCGGCGAGCGAGCCGGCGG
>JBOGYU010000405.1:0-4550 GCA_050696935.1 Solirubrobacteraceae bacterium
GCGGCGGCGCCCTGAGCACGCGGGCCCGGCCTACCGGCTGGGGGAGCCGCGGGAGCCCGCAAGCGTCGTCGTCGTGCGCCCGGATCAGCCCTCAGCAGCCCAGCCACGTGTCCTCGATCGACGCCAGGCGCCACAGGTGGTCGCCGGCCCCGTACGGCTCGGGGGCGAACGTGAACGCCTCCGAGATCCCGAGCGTCTGCTGGTTGCGCAGCGGCGAGCGCGGACCGTCGCGGTAGCGCCGCCAGCGCATGCCGTGCACCGTGAACGAGTGCTGCTCCTCGTGCGACCCCTGGACCAGGCGGATCCACAGCGGGTCGCCGGCGTAGGTCTCGAACACGTCGGTGTCCGGCTCGCCGGCGAACCAGCGCGCCGGGTCGTCGCCGCGCTCGCGCAGCGGGGCGCAGGGGTAGTTCACGCACATCGTGCCGTTGTCGTCGTGGGACGGCACGTGCTCGGGCGCCTCCAGCGGCTCGCCGTCGCGGTCGTACATCGCGACCCAGTCGCCGACGCCGACGCACAGCTCGCGCACCCAGCGGCTGGCGGTCGGGCAGCACGGCGAGCCGCTCGATCCGCGTGCCGTCCGGATAGCGGCCGATCCGCCGGCCGCCCGCGACGGGCGGCCCGTCAGCGCCGTCCTGGCGGGTCTCGAACGTGCGCAGGATCCCCCACATGCCCATGTGGAAGTGCGGATACAGGTGGCAGTGGAAGATCACGTCGCCGGCCACCGCCTGTCGGTTGCCCGCGCCGTAGAGCGGCACGATCGTGTGGCCCGTCTGCGGCGTGATCGAGATCGAGTCGATCACCCGCGAGTCCGGGTTCGCCGGGTCGTCGTGCCAGGAGTAGACGTGCAGGTGGAAGACGTGCGTCTCCTTGACGCCCGCGTGCACGAGGCGGATGCGGATCGGGTCGCCGAGGTAGGCCTTCAGGACGGGCGTGGCGGGGTCGCCGAACGTCCACGAGGAGTGGTGCTGCTCCTCGTTGACGACGGTCTGCTCGAGCAGCCCGTCGCGCAGGCGGCGCCAGATCCACGGCTCGCGGATGCTCATCGGCTCCGCGCGGTAGTTCAGGCACATGAGCGACGGCTCGTCGTGATGGCCCCCGGGATGCTCGAGCGGGACCGGGTTCTCGACCTCCTCGCCGGGCGGCGGGTGCGGCGGCTCCACCGCCGGCTCGTCGTGGATGAAGATCACGTACTCGCGGAAGGAGGCGTCGGCGGGCGCGTACCGGGGCGGCCGATCGCCGAGGAACGGGACCTTCTCGCCGCCCTCGAGCTCGTCCCTGGACCGCAGGCGCACGTCGGCGTACACCCCGCCTTGGAGATTCCTTGGGGACAGGCTGGGCCACTAGCCTCTGAGCGCCGTGGCCAAAGCCGCCGACATCGAGGTCCAGCCGTTCGAGCCGTACGCGCTCGCCGCGGCCCGCGTCGTCCGCGTCCGCGCCGACGAGCTGCTGCGGCATTCGCACGGGGTGCTCGATACCTCGGACATCGAGCGGGTGCACGACATGCGCGTGGCCTCGCGCCGGCTGCGCGCGGTGCTCGAGATCTTCGAGCCGTGCTTCCCGCAGGGCGACTTCAAGACGGTGCTGCGGGACGTGAAGGCGCTCGCCGACGCGCTCGGCGAGCGCCGCGACCCGGACGTGCACATCGAGGCCATGGAGGCCTTCGCAGCGGACGTCCAAGCCGCCAACCGGCCGGGCGTCGAGAGGCTCGTCGCCCGCCTGCGCGAGCGCCAGGCGCGCGGCAACGACGCGCTGGCCGCCGCGCTCGAGGGCACGAACGACCTCCACGGCCGGCTGCACTCGCTGGCCGACGGCGCCGAGGAGCAGCTCCTGTGAAGGCCCGCAAGGTCAAGGGCCTCGACCCCGCGGCGCCACTGGCCGACAACGCGGAGCGGATCGTCCGCACCCGGCTCGACGAGCTGTGCTCCTTCATGCCCACCGCCGCCGACCCCGCCGAGGTCACCGCGCTGCACGACATGCGGATCGCCGCCAAGCGGTTGCGCTACATCCTGGAGATCACCGGCCCCGTGTTCGGGCCCTACGCTCAGACCGCCGTGAAGCTCACCAAGGACCTCCAGGACGTGCTCGGGGAGATCCACGACTGCGACGTCCAGCTGCCCGAGGTCGGCGGCTTCCTCGAGGAGCTGGTCGACCAGGACGCCGCGGTCGCCGGCGCCGAGCCCAAGGGCCTCGCCAGGGCGCCCAACCGGCGCGCCTACGCCGGGCTCGTCGCGCTCCAGGTGCACCTGCGCGCCCGCCGCCGCTCGCTGTTCGAGGACTTCCTGGAGCTGTGGCGCGACTACGAGCGCCGCGGCTACGCCGCCCGGCTTGCCTTCGCCGTGTCCGAGCGGTCACACTCGCCGCAGTGACCGTCGTCGCCGAGACCAGCCTCTCCGCCCCGGAGCTGTACTTCAACCGCGAGCTGTCGTGGCTGGAGTTCAACGCGCGCGTGATCGAGCTCGCGGAGGACCCCGCCGTCCCGCTGCTCGAGCGCCTGAAGTTCGCCGCCATCGTTTCCCGCGCCGTCGACGAGTTCTTCATGGTCCGCGTCGCCGGCCTGCACGACCAGATCGACGCGGGGATCGAGACCCCGCTCCAGGACGGGCGCACGCCGAGCGAGACGCTGGAGGAGATCCGGCGCGTCGTGCGCGGGCACCTCGACCGCCTGAGCCGCTGCCTGGAGCACGAGCTGCGCCCGGCGCTCGCCGAGCACGGCATCCGGATCGTCAGGGTCGACGATGTCGGCCCCGAGGAGCGCCGCGCGCTCGACGAGCGCTACCGCCGCCAGATCTTCCCGGTGCTGACGCCGCTCGCCGTCGGCCTCGGCCGCCCGTTCCCGTACATCTCCAACCTCTCGCTCTCGCTCGGCGTGCTCGTGCGCGACCCGGTGACGGGCGTCGAGACCTTCGCGCGCGTGAAGGTGCCCAAGGAGATGCTCCCGCGCTTCGTGCCGACCGGCGACGGGCGCACGTTCGTGCCGCTCGAGGACCTGATCGCCAAGCACCTGGACACGCTGTTCCCGGGCATGCAGATCGTCGACTACGACGTCTTCCGCGTCACCCGCGACGCCGACTTCACGGTCTCCGACGAGGCGGACGACCTGCTGCGCGCGGTGGAGGACGAGCTGCGCCGGCGCCGGTTCGGGGAGGTCGTGCGCGTGGAGGTCGGCGCCGGGATGAGCGCCGCGATCCTCGAGCAGATCACCGGCTCGCTCGAGGTCCCGCCCGAGGACGTCTTCGAAGTGGCCGGCCTGCTCGACCTGCAGGACCTGTGGGACGTGATCCGCGTGCACGGCTTCGGCGAGCTGCGCGACCCGCCTTGGACGCCGGTCACCCAGCCGCGCCTGCAGGCCGACGACGGCGACCAGGCCGACGTGTTCGCGGCGATGCGCCGGGGCGACATCCTGCTCCACCATCCCTACGACTCGTTCTCGACCTCGATCGAGCGCTTCGTCGAGCAGGCGGTCGCCGATCCCGACGTGCTGGCGATCAAGCAGACCGTGTACCGCACGAGCGACGACTCGCCGCTCGTGCCGGGGCTCATCCGCGCTGCCGAGCGCGGCAAGCAGGCGGTGTGCCTGGTGGAGGTGAAGGCGCGCTTCGACGAGCGGGCCAACATCACGTGGGCGCGGGCGCTCGAGCAGTCGGGCGTGCACGTGGTGTACGGACTGCCATCGCTCAAGACGCACGCGAAGTGCATCCTCGTGATCCGCCGGGAGGGCGACGGCGTGCGCCATTACGTGCACGTCGGCACCGGCAACTACCACCCGACCACGGCGCGGCTGTACACCGACTTCGGTCTGCTCACGTGCGACGAGCGGATCGGCGCCGACGTCGCCGACATGTTCAACTTCCTCACCGGGTTCGCGCGGCCGCGCGCCTACCGGAGCGTACTCGTGGCGCCCGCCCACATGCGCGCCGGGATCGTGGAGGAGATCGACCGGACGATCGCCGCCCACCGCGAGGGGCGGCGGGCGCGGATCCGGATGAAGATGAACTCGCTCGTCGACCGCGCCTGCATCCAGGCCCTCTACCGGGCCTCGCAGGAGGGCGTGCCGGTGGAGCTCAACGTGCGCGGGATCTGCTGCCTGCGGCCGGGCGTCCCGGGCGTGTCGGAGACCGTGCGCGTGGTCTCGGTCGTCGGCCGCTTCCTGGAGCACTCGCGCATCTACGCCTTCGAGCGCGACGCGGAGACGACCGTGTACCTCGGGTCGGCGGACCTGATGCCGCGCAACCTCGACACGCGGGTGGAGCTGCTGGCGCCGGTGGGGGAGGCGGCGCTGTGCGCCGAGCTGATCGACACGCTCGATCGGTGCTTCGCGGATGACGTGGAGGCGTGGGAGCTCGGCGAGGACGGCGCGTGGACGCGCCGGAGCCCGGACGGCGAGCCTCGCTCGGTTCAGCGTGAGCTGATGGCGAGGCACGCCGCCCTGGCCAGGTAACGTCGCCCGCAGGTCGCCGGGTGGGGTTTCCGGCGACCGTAGGGCACGTAACGTCGCCCGCAGGTCGCCGGGTGGGGTTTCCGGCGACCGTAGGGCACGTAACGTCGCC
>JBOGYU010000406.1:0-4544 GCA_050696935.1 Solirubrobacteraceae bacterium
GCGCCGCACGACCGGCAACCGCCGCCGCGGCCGCCCCCGCGGCTCGGGCACCCGCGCGCAGCAGGCGCTCAAGCTCGTGGGCGAGCGGCCCGGGATCACCATCCCCGAGCTCGCGGGCGCCATGGGGATCAAGCAGAACTACCTGTACCGGGTGATGCCGGGCCTGGCCAACGACGGGAAGGTGACCAAGTCGGGCCGCGGCTGGCACCTACGGAACCAGTCCTAGCCCTCTCACCGCGTCGCGCTCCTCCTTCAGCTCGCCGACCGTCCGGTCGATCCGCTGCTGTGAGAACTCCGGCACGTCGAGCCCCTCGACGATGTTCCACTCACCGTCGGAGCATCGGCACGGGAACGAGGAGATGATGCCCTCCTCCACCCCGTAGGCGCCGGGGGAGCGCACCGCCATCGACACCCAGTCGTCACCGCCGGTGCCCGCCGTCCAGTCGCGCACGTGGTCGACCGCCGCGTTCGCGGCCGACGCCGCGGAGGAGGCGCCGCGCGCCTCGATGATCTCCGCGCCGCGCTTGCCGACGCGGGGGATGAACTCGTCCGCCACCCACGCCTCGTCGCCGACCGCGTCCCAGGCGCGCTCGCCGCGCACCCTGGCGTTGAACAGGTCGGGATACATCGTCGGTGAGTGGTTGCCCCACACCGCCATGTGAGTGATGTCCGAGACCGCCGCGCCGGTCTTGTCGGCGAGCTGCGCGACCGCCCGGTTGTGGTCGAGCCGGGTCATGGCGGTGAAGCGCTCCTGCGGCACCCCGTCGGCGTTGCTCATGGCGATCAGGGCGTTCGTGTTGGCGGGGTTGCCCACCACCAGTATGCGCACGTCGGAGGCCGCGTGGGCGGCGATCGCCTCGCCCTGCGGCTTGAAGATGCCGCCGTTGGCCTCCAGCAGGTCGGCGCGCTCCATCCCCTTGGTGCGCGGCCGCGCTCCGACCAGCAGCGCCACGTTGCAGCCGTCGAACGCCCACGCCGCGTCGTCGGTCACGTCGACCCCGGCGAGCAGCGGAAAGGCGCAGTCGAACAGCTCGAGCGCGCTGCCCTCGGCGGCCTTCACCGCGTCCGGGATCTCCAGCAGCTTGAGGTGGACCGGCTCGTCCGGCCCGAGCATCTGGCCGGAGGCGATCCGGAACAGCAGGGCGTAGCCGATCTGGCCGGCGGCGCCCGTCACGGTGACGGTGGTAGGCACTAGCTCATCTCCTCGATCACGGCGTCGGCGAACTGCGAGGTGCCGACGGCCGTCGGGTCGTCGCGATCGGGCTTGAGGTCGTACGTGACCTTCTCGCCCTTCTCGATCACCGCGGCGATCGCGCCCTCGAGGCGGTCCGCCGCCTCGCGCTCGCCGAGATGGCGGAGCATCAGCACGCCCGAGAGCATGAGCGCCGTCGGGTTCACCTTGTTCTGCCCCTTGTACTTGGGCGCCGAACCGTGGGTGGCCTCGAACATCGCCGCCTCGGTGCCGATGTTGCCTCCCGGCGCGAGGCCGAGGCCGCCGATCATGCCCGCGCCGAGGTCGGACACGATGTCCCCGTACAGGTTCGGGAGCACGATCACGTCGTACTCCTCCGGGCGCGAGACGAGCTGGTTGCACAGGTTGTCGATGATCCGGTCCTCAAACTCGATGTCGTCGTAGTCCTCCGCCACCTTCCGCGCGACCTCGAGGTACAGCCCGTCGGAGTACTTCATGATGTTGGCCTTGTGGGCGGCGGTCACCTTCCGGCGGCCGTTCTCGCGCGCGTAGTCGAACGCGGCGCGCACGATCCGCTCGGAGCCGAAGACCGAGATCGGCTTCACCGAGATGCCGGAGTGCTCGCGGATCTTCGACCCGTCGAGGCCGGCGATGAACTCGCGCAGGCGCTCGGCGTTCTCTGAGTCCTTCTCGAACTCGATCCCGGCGTACAGGTCCTCGGTGTTCTCGCGCACGATCACGATGTCGGTCTCAGGGAAGCGGGTGCGCACTCCCTTGTAGGCCTTGCAGGGGCGGATGCAGGCGTACAGGTCGAGCTCCTTGCGCAGGAGCACGTTGACCGAGCGGAAGCCCGAGCCCACCGGCGTGGTGGTCGGGCCCTTGATGCCGACGCCGTTGCGCTTGATCGAATCCAGGGTGCGGTCGGGGAAGGGGTTGCCCTCCTCGCGGTAGACGTCCTCGCCCGCGGGGTGCTCGTCCCAGTCGAATTCCACGCCCGTCGCTTCCAGGACCCGGCGAGTGGCCTCGGCCAGCTCCGGACCGGTCCCGTCGCCGGGGATGAATGTCACGTCATGAGCCATCCGGCAAGGCTATGCGACCATTGACATCAGGTGCTCGGCGGTAGATCGATCCGGCTGACGAACATCCTCGGCATCCGCGTCGGGGTCGACGTGTCGTGGTTCCTGATCCTGTTCCTGGCCATCTTCTGGCTCCAGGACTCGTTCGGGGACATCCTGGACGACTCGCAGCTGGCGTTCCTGGCCGCCGTCGCCACTGCGCTCGGCTTCTTCGGCTCGATCCTGTTGCACGAGCTCGGCCATGCGCTGGCGGCGCGCCGCGAGGGCATCCAGGTCAGCGGGATCGACCTGTTCTTCTTCGGCGGCGTGATGAAGATGAGCCAGGACACCCGCAGCCCGGGGCAGGAGTTCCGGGTGGCGGTGGCCGGGCCGCTCGTGACGCTGGCGCTCGTGATCGTGGGGGGCCTGGCGTCGATCGTCCTGATCGGCGCGGACGCGTTCTCGGAGGCCGCCCGGCTGCGCGTCTCGACCGCGACCGCCTTCGAGCTGTGGCTGAGCTTCCTGGTGTCCATGAACGTGCTGCTGCTCGGGTTCAATCTGGTGCCGGCGTTCCCGCTCGACGGCGGGCGGATCGCGCGCGCGGCGGCGTGGAAGGTGACCGGCGACCGCGGGAAGGCGACGCGGCTGGCGGCGTACCTCGGACAGGCGTTCGCGGCCGTGATGATCGGCTGGGGGCTGTACCTGCTGGTCGCGCAGGACGACACGATCAGCGGCCTGTGGGCGATGGTGCTCGGGTACCTGCTGGGCTCGGCCGCCCGCTCGGCGATCGCCCAGTCGGCGTTCACCGAGCGCCTCGCGGGCGTCACGGTGGCGGACATCATGGACGCCGACCCGGTGGCGATCCCCGCCGAGCTGCCGGCCGCGAGCGCCTGGGAGGACTACTTCCTGCGCTACCAGGGCTGGCCGTGGTTCGCGGTGGTTGAGGCCGACGGGCGCTACGCGGGGTTGGCGCACCGGGCGGCGGTGGAGCAGGCCGAGGGTGGGACGCTCGTTCGCGACGTCGCCGCCGGGGCCGACGACCGCGTGCGCGACGACGCGCCGCTGGAGGCGCTGCTCGGCTCCGAGTCGTTACGGCGTCTCGGCGCGCTGATGGCGGTCGACGCCGAGGGCCGGCTGCGCGGCGTCGTGACGGTCGAGCAGGTCACGCGCGCGTTGCAGGCGCGGCTGACGCCGGCCTAGCTTCGCCGACTGTCGAGTTTGTCGGGCTGAGCCCGACGAAGTCGACACTCGGCGCATCGCTGATCGAATCGTCGTGTTGGGGCGGGGCGGAGGGACGATTTGTCGATCGACTGGAGGCATCGGATGCGAGTTCGAGGACTGTCGGGGGCAGTGATGGTGCTGGCGCTGCTCGTGCCTGCGAGCGCGGCGGCCGCGGCCGAGAAGCCGGTGGCGATCACGGGCGCACCGGCCAACGTGGGCCAGTCGTCGGTGGTGCTGAACGGGGCGGTGAACCCGAAGGAGGCCGAGACCACCTACTTCTTCCAGTACGGCACCACGCGGCTGTACGGCGCGACGACGCCGGCCGCGAGCGCCGGGGCGGGCGCGAAGCGCGTGAAGGTGGCGGTGGGCGTGGGCGACCTGGCGCCGGCCACGACGTACCACTACCGCTTGATCGCGCAGAACTCGGAGGGCATGACTCGCGGCAAGAACCGGACCTTCCGGACGCAGCGCCAGCCGCTCGGCGTGACGCTGGGGGCGAGCGTCAACCCGGTCCGCTCCGGCCGGGCGACGGTCCTGGCGGGCCAGCTCACCGGCACCGGCAACGCCGGCCGCCAGGTCACGCTCCAGGCCAACCCGTTCCCGTACACCCAGGGCTTCCTCGCCGCGGCGAACACGCAGATCACCAACGAGGACGGGACCTTCGCGTTCCCGATCCTGTCCGTGCCGGTCAACACCCAGTACCGGGTGCTGATGCCGCAGCGGCAGGAGGTGGTGAGCCCGGTCGTGGTGGTCGGGACGACCGTGCGCGTCGGGACGAAGGTGAAGAAGCGCCGCGGCGCCCGCCGCGGCCGGCTGCGCTTCACCGGCCGGATCCGGCCGGCGGTCGACGGCGCGCAGGTGCTGATCCAGAAGCGCCGGCGCGGCGAGTGGGTGACGATCGAGGACACGTTCGCCCGCCACTCGTCCTCGAGCGCCTCGCGCTACCGCAAGACCGTCCGCCAGCGTCGCGGCGGCCGCTACCGGGTGCTCGCGAACCTCGAGGGCGCGCACGTGCCGACGGCCGGCCGCACGGTCCGGCGGCACGGGATGCGCCGCTGACCTGAGCGGCTGGGCGG
>JBOGYU010000407.1:0-4544 GCA_050696935.1 Solirubrobacteraceae bacterium
ACGAGGCCGAGCGCCGCCGGGGTGAGCCGGACGCGGCGCCCGTCCCGCTCCAGCAGCGCGACGCCGACCTCGCGCTCGAGCCGGGCCAGCGACTGGGAGACCGCGGACGGCGTGTACCCGACCGCCTTCGCGACCTCGGCGATCGTGCCGCGCCGTGACAGCTCGCCGAGGAGCCGGAGTCGCCGCACGTCGAGCATCGTTCAGCCCAGCTTACGCCGGCCGGTGCATATCGGTGCTTGTGCTTGCGTGAAAGCGTCCCGATACTGCCGTGGGTGGAGGGGCCCGACCGCTACGAGCCGCTTCCCGAGATCAGCGAGCTACCGCGATGGCTGTGGCGCAAGATGGGCCGCGGCCTGCGCATCGCCATCGTCGCCACGGCGGTTGCCGGGCTCGCGGCGGCCGCCGCCGCGATGCCGGCCATCCTCGAGTCCAAGGACGAGCGGGCCGCGCTGGAGCGGAAAGAGCGGGCCGCCCTGACCGCCGAGCGGATCAAAGAGCTCCAGGCCGAGCAGCGGCCGCACTTCGGCCGCTCCGAGGCGACCGCGCCGGCCGCCGCCGGCCCGCGGGAGCGGCTGGCGGCGCGGGCGAGAATGCTGGACGAGCTGTCCGCGTCCATCCTCGCCGACGCGCGCAAGCGCTTTCGCGCCGGCAAGCTCGACGGCCCCATCCTGCGCGCCGAGTGCGCGGCATTCCCGCGCACGGTCGACGGCAAGGGCGCCGAGAGCGACCTCTCGCGCCGCCGCGGCGGCTACTACTGCGTCGCCGTCACCGCCGAGTTCGAGCGCAGCGACGCGAGCGTCGGCGGCGAGCTGGGCCACCCGTTCCGGGCCAGGATCGACTTCAAGAGCGGGCGGTACGCCTACTGCAAGATCTCCGGTCGCGCCGACCTCCCGCGCGACCCGGCCGTCACGACCCCGCGTGCCTGCGGCGGCTGACGAGCTCGGGCCGCGGCGCCGGCTGACGAGCCCGGACGCAACGCGCACGAGATCACGACCACCGATGAGTTCCGAACGCGACTACGGTCATACGGTCGTGGGAAAGAATCCCGTCGTCCACCTGGAGCTCCACACGGGGGACCTTCCGCGCGCCGCCGCCTTCTACGTGCGGCTGTTCGGCTGGCCGGCGGAGACCGTCCACCTGGGCGGCGGGTCCTACCTGGCGCTCGAGCTGGGCGGCACGATCGCCGGCGGCGTCGTCGAGCGCGACGCTGACAAAGCCGTGTGGCTGCCCTACGTCGAGGTCCCCGACGTCGTCGCGGCCACCGAGCGCGCGCACCGCCTCGGCGCGTCCGTGACGCTCGAGCCGCGCGAGGGGCCGGCCGGGTGGCGCAGTTCGGTCTGCACGCCTGCGGCCGGGGAGGTAGCACTATGGCAAGCGAAGGAGCCGGCGTTACGTTGACACCCATGCTCGCCATCGAGGCCACCGGCCTCTCCAAGGCGTTCGGGTCCACCCAGGCCGTCGACGGCGTCGACCTGGCCGTGCGCAAGGGCGCCGTCTACGGCGTCCTCGGCCCCAACGGCGCCGGCAAGACGACCACGATCCGGATGCTCGCCACCCTGCTGCGCCCCGACGCCGGGAGCGCGCGCGTGCTCGGCCACGACATCGTCGAGGAGGCCGACGCCGTGCGCAGCCTGGTCAGCCTGACGGGGCAGCTCGCGTCGGTCGACGAGGACCTCACCGGCCGCGAGAACCTGATCCTGCTGGGCCGGCTGCTCGGCTACTCGCGCGCGCAGGCCAGGACGCGGGCCGCCGAGCTGCTCGAGGCGTTCGGCCTCGCGGACGCGGCCGCCCGCCAGGTCAAGCACTACTCGGGCGGCATGCGGCGGCGGCTCGACGTCGCCGCCAGCATCGTCGTCACGCCGGAGCTGATGTTCCTCGACGAGCCGACCACCGGCCTGGACCCGCGCTCGCGCAACCAGGTCTGGGACATCATCCGCGCGCTCGTCGCCCAGGGCACCACGGTGCTGCTGTGCACGCAGTACCTCGACGAGGCCGACCAGCTCGCCGACCGGATCGCGGTCATCGACCACGGGAAGGTGATCGCCGAGGGGACGCCGGGCCAGCTCAAGGCGTCGGTCGGCTCGAGCGCGCTGCACGTGCGGCTGCTCGACCCCGACCAGCGCCCCGAGGCCGAGGACCTGCTCGCCCGCTCGCTCGACGCGCCGGTGCACCTGGAGCCCGACCCGGCGGCGCTGTCGGCGCCGTGCGCCGGGGTCGAGCGGGCCGCCGACGCGATCGGCGACCTGTCCCGCGCGGGCGTCGACGTCGCCCACTTCTCGCTCGGCCAGCCGACCCTCGACGAGGTCTTCCTGGCCCTGACCGGCCACACGGCCGAGGAGGAGGTTGCCGCATGAGCGCCGCACCCACCACGCGAGCCGAGTACCACCTCGCCGGCGAGGCGCTGGACCGGGCGCTCGCCTCCACTCCGCGCCCGCCGCGCGCGACCCCGCTGCAGGCGGCGCTGACGTTCGGCTGGCGGGGGATGCTGAAGGTCAAGCACGTTCCCGAGCAGCTCCTGGACGTGACCATCACGCCGGTGATGTTCGTGCTGATGTTCACCTATCTGTTCGGCGGCGCGATCTCCGGCTCCACCGGCGAGTACCTCGACTACATCCTCCCCGGGATCCTCGTGATGTCGGTGCTGTTCACGACCGTCTACTCGGGCGTCGCGCTGAACACGGACCTGACCAAGGGCGTCGTCGACCGCTTCCGCTCCCTGCCCGTCTGGCGGCCGGCGCCGCTGGTCGGCGCCCTGCTCGGCGACAGCGTGCGCTACCTGGTGGCCGGGACGGTGATCGTCGTCCTCGGCGTGATCCTGGGATACCGGCCGGGCGCGGGCGTCGGCGGCGTGATCGCGGCGATGGCGCTGGTGCTCGTCTTCGCCTTCGCGCTCTCGTGGGTGTTCACGACCATCGGGCTCGTGATGCGCTCGCCCAACGCGGTGATGAACGCCGGCTTCATGGGGATCTTCCCGTTGACCTTCCTGAGCAATGTCTTCGTCGAGCCGTCGACGCTCCCCAGCGCGCTCGAGGCGTTCGTCGACGTCAACCCGATCTCGATCCTCGCGACAGCGTCGCGCGGGCTGATGGAGGGATCGGCCGACGGGAGCGACATCGCGATCGTGCTCGGCACCGCCGCGCTGCTGACGGCGATCTTCGCGCCGCTCACCACGCGCCTGTACCGCACCAAGGGCTGAGAGGGCGCCCCGGGTCAGGGGGCGCCCACACCAGCTCAGTCGTCCCAGCCGTAGTCCGGCACAAGGGCGCGCTCGGCGCCGGGGTGTTCGCCACCGACGACATCCGGCGGACGTACGACGACCTCAGCGCGCGCGGCGTGAAGTTCCTGATGGAGCCGACCGAGCGGCCCTACGGGATCGAGGCGCCGTTCCGCGACAACTCCGGCAACTGGTTCAGCCTGACCCAGCCCGCCGGCTCCTGACACGATCCCGCCCATGAGCGAACGAACCAGCTACGAGCCCGGCACGCCCAGCTGGGTCGACCTCTCCACTCCCGACCTCGAGGGCGCACTGCGGTTCTACGGCGGCCTGTTCGGGTGGGAGCTCGAGGATGCCGGCTTCGAGCGTGCGCGGGAGCTCGGCGGCGAGCTGCTGGGCGAGCCGATGGACTCGCCGTACGGCCGCTGGGCGCCGGTCCGGGATCCCCAGGGCGGCGTGTTCCGGCTCATCCGGGGCGCAACGACGCAGTAAGCAACGTCTCTCGTCCGACCGCGATCGGCGCTGTCGGACGAGCGAAACGGTTTCTTCGGTCTATGCGGGGTGGCCCTCGCCGCCGCCGCGGACCGCCTTCGCGGCGAAGAAGGCGGCCGCGGCGCCCGCGCCCGCGATGATCGGCACGCGCACGAGGGTGGGGATGTTCTTGACCACCTTGCCCGCGGCCTTGAGCTTGAGGTAGGAGCCGACCATGTCGGCCGCCTTGGCCTTTCTGCTCTTGCGTCGTCTTAGCGTCATGCCACGGGACTACCCGGGTCCCGCGCGGGTGAAGCGGGGCGATGTGCCAGGCTGGGATGGGTGCCTTTCGCCCGCCTCGCCGTCGCGACCGCCGGCCTGCTGCTGGCGCTCGCCGCGCTCGTCGTCGTGCTGGCCCGCGACGCGCCGCCCTCCGACCTGCCGGTGGTCCCCACGCCTCCCGGCGGCGACGCCGAGCCGCTCCCGGACCCGTTCGCCTGGGACCCCGGCCGGGCGGAGGAGTTCGAGCGCCGGGCGGCGGCCGGTAACAGCCACGTGCTGTACGCGCTCTCCCCCGGCGGCGCGGTGGCGAGCGCCGAGCGCACGGCGCGCTGGCGGGAGCCGGTGGAGGAGGCCGCCGAGCAGGCCGGCGTGGACGCGGACACGCTCGAGGGCCTCGTGTTCCTGGAAAGCGCCGGGCGCGACGAGGCGCGGGCGCCGGGCGGGCTCGAGGGCGCCGTCGGCCTCACGCAGATCCTCGCGGAGACGGGTCAGAACCTGCTCGGCATGCGCGTCGATCTCGAGGCGAGCGAGCGCTACACCCGCCGGCTCGAGCGCGCCGAACGGCGCGGGCGGGAGC
>JBOGYU010000408.1:0-4543 GCA_050696935.1 Solirubrobacteraceae bacterium
GCTCGAGGGCTCCAAGGCGTTCGCGAAGGAGGTCATGGCGGCGGCCGGCGTCCCGACCGCCGCGCACACGGTCATCGACTCCGTCGAGGCCGGGCTCGCCGCGATCGAGCGCTACCCCGTCGTGCTCAAGGCCGACGGGCTCGCGGCCGGCAAGGGCGTCGTGATCGCGCGGGACGCGAGCGACGCCCTCGTGGCGCTGTCCGCGATGCTCGTCGAGCGCCGGTTCGGGGACATGCCGGTGGTCGTGGAGGAGTTCCTCGAGGGCGCCGAGCTCTCCCTCCTGGCGCTCTGCGACGGCGAGACCGCGCTGCCGCTCGCCCCGGCGCGCGACTTCAAGCGCATCGGCGAGGGCGACACCGGCCCCAACACGGGCGGCATGGGCTCCTACTCGCCCGTGCCGGAGGTCGACGACGCGCTGGTGGAGCGGATCCGGGCGCAGGTGCACCAGCCGGTCGTGGACGAGCTCGCCCGCCGCGGCACGCCGTTCCATGGCGTCCTGTACGCCGGGCTGATGCTGACCGCGGACGGCCCCAAGGTGCTCGAGTTCAACGTCCGCTTCGGCGACCCCGAGACCCAGGCGGTGCTCCCGCGCCTGCGTACCGACCTGCTCGACCTGCTGCAACGGTCCACGCGGCCCGGCGGGCTGGCCGGCGCCGCGCTCGAGTGGGACGCCCGCGCGGCGGTCACGGTCGTGCTCGCCTCGCGCGGGTATCCCGCCTCGTCCTCCTCCGGCGACGTCATCACCGGCCTGGACCGCGTGCCGGCGGGGGTGGAGGTCACGCACGCCGGCACGGCGGAGCGCGACGGCGCCGTCGTCACGGCGGGCGGCCGCGTGCTCAACGTGACCGCGCTGGGCGACGGCACGCGTGCCGCCCGCGAGCGTGCGTATGCTGCCGCCGACGTGATCGCCTTCGACGGCCGGCAGCTGCGCCGGGACATCGCCGCTTGAGAGAGGCCCCAGCCACCGAGGAGGTCGTCGAGGCCGAGTTCGAGGGCCTGGAGGTCGAGACTCCGCTCGTCGGGATCGTGATGGGCTCCAAGAGCGACCTGCCGGCGATGGAGGCCGCGGCCGAGGAGCTGCGCAAGCGCGAGGTCCCGCACGAGGTGCGCGTGATGTCGGCCCACCGCGAGCCGGACACCGTCGCCGCCTACGCCCGCAACGCGCAGCTGCGCGGGCTGCGCGTGATCATCGCCGGCGCCGGCCTCTCCGCCGCGCTGCCGGGCGTGGTCGCCGCGCACACGGTCCTGCCGGTGATCGGGGTCCCGCTCACCTCCTCCCGCTCGATCGGAGGCGGGCTCGACGCGCTGCTCTCGATCGTGCAGATGCCGCCCGGCGTGCCGGTGGCGTGCGTGGGGGTCGACAACCCGCGCAACGCCGCCGTCCTCGCGGCGCGGATCCTCGACTGCTAGGGCAGCGCGACGGTCTCGAACCAGTAGCGGGCGATCGACGCGGCGACCGCGAACAGCTCGTCCAGCTCGTGCGGCTTGACGATGTGGCTGCTGGCGAACAGCTCGTAGGAGCGGCGGACGTCGTCGGGGTCCCCGGAGGTCGTGAGGACGACGACGGGGAGCCGCCGCACGTGCGGGACGCGGGCGGCGCGCAGGGCGGCGAGCACCTCGTGGCCGGACAGGCGCGGGAGGTTGAGGTCGAGCAGCACGAGGTCGGGGACGTCGCCCTCCATCAAGAGCGCGAGCGCCTCCTCGCCGTCCCAGGCGACGCGCAGCTCGACGTCGGGCCGCGCCTCTGAGAGCGCGATCCGCATCAGCTCGGCGTCGCCGGCGTTGTCCTCGACCAGAAGGATGTCCATCGTCGGAGTGGTCGGCTCAGGTGGTCCCGGCTTGAGGTCATACGATGGCGCGCGATGATCGCCCGCTACACCCGGCCCGAGCTGGGCGCGGTCTGGACCGACCACGCGCGGATGACGGCGTGGCGCGACGTGGAGGTCGCGGCGGCGGAGGCGCTCGAAGGGCCGACCCCGGAGGACCTGGAGACGATCCGGGCGGCGACGTTCACCGTCGAGGCCGTGCAGGAGCGCGAGCGGGTCACCGACCACGACGTCGCGGCGTTCGTCGACGTGCTGGCGGAGTCCGCGGGCCGGGCGGGCCGCTGGATCCACTTCGGGCTCACCTCCTCCGACGTGCTGGACACCGCGCTGGCGCTCCAGCTCCGCCGCGCCGGGGAGCAGATCCTCCCCGGCGCCCGGGAGCTCGCCGCCGCGCTGGCCGAGCGCGCGCGCGAGCACGCGGACACGCTGTGCGTCGGCCGCACCCATGGGGTGCACGCCGAGCCGACGTCGTTCGGCCTCAAGCTCGCCGGCTTCGCCTTCGAGGCCCACCGCAATGCCGATCGCCTCGAGCGCGCGTTCGCCCAGGCCGCGACCGGCGCGATCTCCGGCGCCGTCGGCACCTACGCCTCGCTCGGCCCCGGCTACGAGCGCCGCGTGCTCGACCGGCTCGGCCTGGCCGCAGAGCCGGTCTCCACCCAGGTCGTGCCGCGCGACCGCCACGCCGAGCTGCTGGCGGCGATCGCGCTCGCGGGCGCCGGGATGGAGCGCTTCGCGCAGGAGGTCCGCCACCTCCAGCGCACGGAGGTGCGCGAGGTGGAGGAGCCGTTCCGCGCCGGCCAGAAGGGCTCGAGCGCGATGCCGCACAAGCGCAACCCGATCACGACCGAGCGGATCTGCGGCCTGGCGCGGCTGCTGCGCGGCTATGCGCAGACCGGCCTCGAGAACGTCGCGCTGTGGCACGAGCGCGACATCTCGCACTCGGGCGCCGAGCGCGTCGTGCTGCCCGACGCCACGATCGTGCTCGACTACATGCAGCATCTGACGCTGCGAGTGGTGCGCGGCATGACCGTCCACGCCGACCGCATGGCGGCGAACCTGGAGCTCACGAGCGGGGCGCTGTTCTCCCAGCGGGTGCTGCTGGCGCTGGTGGAGCGCGGCGCGCAGCGCGACGACGCCTACCGCGTCGTGCAGCGCCTGGCCCAGCAGGCGTGGGACACGCGCACGCCCCTGCGCGAGCTGCTCGACCGCGAGCCCGGCGTGGAGCTCGACCTCGACGCCGTCTTCGACTACGACCACTACGTGCGCCACGTCCCCGAGGTGCTCAGACGCTTGGAGGCCATCCCATGACGCTGCTGATCTACGGCGCGCCCGACTCGTCGCCCGACCTCTTCCACGCGATCCCCGAGGGGATCATCGACCCGTTCCTGTACGCGGAGATCGACGGCCGGCGCGCCGCCACGGTGAGCGTGCTCGACGCCGACAAGGTCAGCTCGAAGGGCATCGAGATCCTCGACCCGTACCAGCTGGGCATGGACGAGATCCTCGCCACAGGCGTGTCGCGGCACGAGGTCGACGTCGAGCTCGCGCTGCGCGCCTGCCGCAGGCTCGGCATCGCCAATGCGGTCGTGCCGCCCGAGTTCCCGCTCGGCGTCGCCGACCACCTGCGCGGCGCCGGGATCGAGCTGACCGTCGACCCGGAGGCGTTCGTGGCGCGGCGACGCACGAAGACGGGCGGCCAGCTCGAGGGCATCCGGCGTGCGCAGGCGGCCGCGGACGCGGCCATGGGCGTCGGCGCGCGGATGATCCGCGAGCTGCGGACCGGGCTCACCAGCGAGGAGGTCCGCGAGGCGATGCAGGCCGCCTGCGACGAGCTCGGCTGCGACCTGCCCGGCGACGTGATCGTCTCCCACGGCCCGCAGGCCGCGGTCGGGCACGAGCCCGGCCACGGGCCGATCGGCGAGGGCGAGGCGGTGATCGTCGACATCTGGCCGCGCGACCGCGCCTCCCGCTGCTGGGCGGACATGACGCGGACGTTCGTGGCGGCCGGCCACTCGCCCACCGAGGAGCTGCTCGAGTACTGGAAGCTCACGCGCGAGTCGCTCGACCGCGTGTTCGCCGAGGTCCGCGCCGGCGCCGACTGCCGCGCGCTGTTCGCGCTCTCCTGCGAGCCGTTCGAGGCCGCGGGGTACCCGACGCAGCTGAGCAAGCCGGCCGGCACCACGCTGGACGAGGGCTACTACCACGGGCTCGGCCATGGGGTCGGCCTGGAGGTGCACGAGCGCCCGAACCTCGGCCGCACGCCGGAGACGCTCGTCGCGGGCGACGTGATCACGCTCGAGCCCGGCTGCTACCGCAAGGGCTTCGGCGGCGTCCGGCTCGAGGACCTGGTGCTCGTGGGCGAGGACGGCGCGGAGCTGCTCACGGACTACCCATACGACCTGTAGGCAGAGTGCCTACGCGCCATATGGTGGGTGCGTGAGGCGACGCCGGCAGCTGCAGGTCGTGCCGCTCCTCCTGGCACCGCTCGCCCTTCCGGGCTCCGCCGCCGCGAGATGCACCGCCTCCGCCTGTACCGCTCCGGTCGGCCTGCCGTTCGAGCTGCCGTTCTCGGGCGACCGCGGGGGCATCGACGACGGCGCCGGCACCGGCACCGGCTTCACGCTCGTCGACTGGCCGACGGCGGGGGCGGGGCTGCTCCCGGCTCGGAGGCGTGCCGCGTCAAGGTGGCGCTGCTCGCCGGCCGGCGGGTGGTGGGC
>JBOGYU010000409.1:0-4521 GCA_050696935.1 Solirubrobacteraceae bacterium
GCCCAGCTCGCCGTCGGCTCCGGCCGGTCGTCGCGCAGCAGCAGCGCGAGGGCGGCCAGGTCGGCGTGCTCGGAGGGCACGTCGCGGCCGGCGAGCGCGGCGTCGACGGCGTCGAGCTCGGCGGTCTCAGGACCGGTCATCGAGGATCTCCCGGAGCTTGGTCAGGGCGCGGTGCAGTCGGGTGCCGGCGTTGGACACGCTGACGCCGAGGACGGAGGCGAGCTCGGCATTGTCCAGGCCCGCGTGGAACTTGAGGGCGATCAGCTCGCGGTCGCGCGCCGGCAGCCCGGCGAGCGCCTCGCGGACGGCGGCGCGGCTCAGCGCCCGGTCGATGTCGTCCTCCTGCGCCGGCGGCTCGAAGGCGAGCGCGGCGCTGCGCTTGCGGCGCCGCAGCTCGTCCAGCGCCGCGTTGCGGGCGATGCCGAACAGCCACGAGCGCTCGCTGCCGCGCCGGGCGTCGAAGCTGCGCTGCCGGCGGAAGGCGCGCTCGAAGGCGAGCGCGGTCACGTCCTCTGCCGCGCCGCGGTCGCGCAGGAGCGTCGCGACGTAGGCGAAGACGTCGTCGCGCGCCGCGCGGTAGAGCGCTTCGAAGTCCAGCACGCGCTCGGTGGCGGGCGCGGTCATCACGGCGGTCACGGGTGTACTACGACGCGCACGCACGCGCATCACAGCGCACGAACCGCGCAGTGGGGGGTCAGACCCCTTGAGTCGACCCCACTCAAGCGGTCTGACCCCTTTATGTGGCGAACAGGCGGGGATCGTTCGTGATCACGCCGGTCACGCCCATCGCCTCGAGCGCGCGGATGCGGGTGGGGTCGTCGACCGTCCAGACGTACAGCTCGCCGCCGGCCTCCGCCACCATCCGCACGAGGCGGCGGGTGACGAGCCTCCAGTGGGCCATGATCGCGTCGCACCGGCCCGCCGCGAGGTGCCCGCTCGCGGCCGCCGGGAGCCGGCGGCGCATCCGCACCAGCCCGGCGTAGGCGGGCGCGGCGAGCCACCAGGTCGTCGTGTAGTCGCGCCGCAGGCGCGGCACCGACCACCCGAGCCGCAGCCCCGGCTCGAGCTCCCGGATCGCCACGAGGGTGCGCATGTACTGGGTCGACACGAGCGCGCGCTCGACGAGCCCGTGCGCCCGCAGCGCCTCGACCACCCGCGCCTCGTAGCCGGGCAGCTTGAGGTCGACGTCCAGCTCCACGCGCGTGAACGGCGACGAGGCGAGGTGGGCGAGGCCCTCCTCGAGCGTGAGCGCCTCCGCCACGTGCTCGTAGTCGTGCGCGAGGACCAGCCGCCCGTCGTGCGGCAGCACGTCGAACTCGATCATGTCCACGCCCGCGGCCAGCGCGGCGTCGAACGACGGCGCCGTGTTGCCGGGCGCGATGTGGTCCGCGCCCTTGTGGCCGATGCGCCGGACGCGGGTCATCTCTGACACGCCGGGCACCAGTAGGTCGCTCGCGCGCCGTCCCCCTGGCGGCGCACGCGGATGGTCCCCCCGCAGCGCGGGCACGGCCGGCCCGCCGCGCCGTACACGCGGCGGTCGTGGGACTGGTTTCCCTCGCGCGCCGAGCGCTGCATCCGCGGGCGGATCGCCGCCACGATCGCCAGCGCGTCGGCGTCGGCGACCTCGCGCACCGGCCGCCACGGATCGATGCCCGCCGCGAAGCAGCCCTCTGCCTTCCAGAAGTTGCCGATCCCGGCGATCGTCCGCTGGTCGAGCAGCGCGTCGCCGATCGGGCGCGCCGGGTCGTCCTCCCGCAGCCGCCGCAGGAACGCCGCCTCGTCGAGCTCCGCCCCCAGGATGTCCGGCCCCAGGCCGGCCAGCCGCTGGTCGAACCGCGTGCGCCCCTCGGTCATCAGCTCGAGCACCGGGCCGCGGAGCTGGAGCACCTCCTGCTCGCCGCGCGCGATCACCAGCCAGGCCACGCCCGGCACCGCGCCGCCCCGCGCCCGCACCCTCCAGGCGCCGGTCATCCGCAGGTGCGAGTGGATCGCCAGCCCGCCCTCGAAGCGCAGGAAGAGGTGCTTGCCGTGGGCGTCCACCGATCGCACCGCCCGCCCTGCCAGCCGCTCGGGCCAGCGGTCGCGCCCGAACCGCGGGTGCGGCGTCGCGATCGCGTCCGGCACGTGCCCCTCCAGGACCGGCCGGATCCGGTTCGCGGCGTAGTGCACGGTGTCTCCCTCCGGCATGTAGGCATGCTAAGGCGAGCTCGCGAGCTCGCGAGCGCGAGTAAGCCACACAAGGTTTCGGCGCGTCCGGCCGATGAAATGCACCATGGGGCCAGGGTCACCTCGTCTGTCGCTGCTCGGGCGCTTCTGCGCGATGGGCCTCGTCGTCGTCGCCGCGCTCGGGCTCGCGATCGGGCTCGTGCTCAAGCGCCAGATCGAGGACCGCGCGCTCGAGCGGGCCGTCCAGCACGCCGAGGTGCTGGCCCAGGTCGGCGTGCAGTCGCACCTCAAGCGCGACGACCTGAGCTGGCCGATCAGCCTCCGCCGCCTCAGCCAGCTCGACCGCCTGCTCCAGACCGGCTTCCTCGCCGACAGCGGGCTCAGCCGGCTGAAGCTGTTCAACCGCGACGGCAGGCTCGTCTACTCCGACGACCGCACGCTGCTCGGCGACGACGCGTCCGGGAACGAGCACCTGCGCACCGCGCTGGCCGGCGGCGTCGTCCGCGAGCTCGAGCACGGCACCGACCACGCCGGCTCCGGCGAGCGCGTGCTCGAGGTCTACGTGCCCGTGCGCAGCCTGCCCGGCGGCCGGCCGATCGGCGTGCTCGAGATCTACATGTCCTACGGCCCGGTGGCGGCGGAGATCCGCGAGGACGTGCTCACCGTGTATGTGCTCCTCGGCGGCGGGCTGTTGATCCTGTTCGCGGCGCTGTTCCGGATCGTCGCCGGCGCCTCCCGCCGGCTGCGCGACCAGGCGCTGCACGACGCGCTCACCGGCCTTCCCAACCGCACGCTGCTGCACCGCCGCGCGGAGCGCGCCGTCCGCGCCGACGGGCTGTCGGCCCTGCTCCTGATCGACCTCGACCGCTTCAAGGAGGTCAACGACACGCTCGGGCACGACCACGGCGACGAGCTGCTGGTCGAGGTCGCCGGCCGCCTGCGCTCCGGGCTGCGCCGCGGCGACACGCTCGCCCGGCTCGGCGGCGACGAGTTCGCGGTCCTGCTCACCGACCTGCCGCACCGCGGCGCGGTGGCCGAGCTGGCGGGCCGCCTGCACGACGCGCTGCGCCGCCCGTTCGCGCTGCGCGGCGTGGCGGTGGAGCTGGAGGCGAGCATCGGCGTGGCGCTGTGCCCCGACCACGGCCGCGATGTGGGCACGCTCGTGCAGCGCGCCGACGTGGCGATGTACGAGGCCAAGCGCGGGCACACCGGGCTGGAGACCTACACGCCCGAGCGCGACCCCTACTCCGCCGACCGGCTCGGCCTGCTCGCCGAGCTGCGGCGGGCGATCGAGCACGACGAGCTCGTCCTGCACTACCAGCCCAAGGTGGCGCTCGTCAGCGGCGAGGTGATCGGCATGGAGGCGCTCGTGCGCTGGCAGCACCCAGTCCGCGGGCTGCTGGCGCCGGCCGAGTTCGTCCCGCTCGCCGAGCGGACGGGCGCGGTGGCCGACCTCACGCGCTGGGTCGTGAGCGCGGCGCTGGCCGAGTGCCGCTCCTGGCGCGACGCCGGCTTCGACCTGCCGGTGGCCGTGAACCTGGCGGCCGCGAACATCGTCGACGTCACGCTCCCGGACGCGGTCGCGGAGCTGCTCGCGCACCACGGCGTCCCGGGCGACCGGCTGGAGTGCGAGATCTCCGAGCACACCGTGATGGCCGACCCGGTGCGCGCGACCGACGTGCTGGCGCGCCTGCGCGCGCTCGGCGTGCGCCTCTCGCTGGACGACTTCGGCACCGGCCACTCGTCGCTGGCCTACCTCAAGCGGCTGCCGCTCGACGAGGTCAAGATCGACCGCTCGTTCGTCGCCGGCATGGCCGAGGACGAGAACGACGCGGTGATCGTGCGCTCGACGATCGACCTCGCCCGCAACCTCGGCCTGTGCGTGGTCGCGGAGGGGGTCGAGAGCGCCGAGATCATGGCCGGGCTGGCCGCGCTGCGGTGCGACACCGCGCAGGGCTTCCACGTCTCGCGCCCGCTCCCCGCCGGCCAGCTCGCGGGCTGGCTGCGCGATCAGGCGGTCAGCGTGAGCTTGCGCGGGCCGGCCCGGAAGCCGAGCTCGAGCAGCGCCGCCTCGTAGGGCGAGCCGACCACCGGCTCGCCGTTGACCCGCTCGATCCCGAGCCGCCGCACCCGTCCCCGCTGCACGGCCTCCACGAGGGCCTCGAGGGCGGCGTCGAGACGGTCGTCGTCGAGGATCTGGAGGCCCTTGCCGCCGCGCTCGACGTAGAGGACGGGCTCGGCTCCCACCAGCACGACGTAGGCGCCGGCGGTGCGCGCGGGTGAGCGGGCTTCGACCCGAGGCCACTTCAGCGCGGCGCCGTAGGGCTGCGCCGGGTCGGTGGCCGCGAGCACGAC
>JBOGYU010000410.1:0-4519 GCA_050696935.1 Solirubrobacteraceae bacterium
CGCGTGACGGCCGCGGGGCCGGCGGGCTTCGAGGTCGAGACCGGCGGGCCGACGGTGGTCCGCCAGCGCTATACGCGCTGGTGGCGCTCTGAGGGCGCGTGCCTGAGCCGGACGCCGGACGGCTGGACCAAGGTGACCCCGGTGCAGGACGGGCCGGTGCGGGTGCGAGCGGGGTTCGGGCCGTCCGACGGGCCGGGCTGCAACGAGGCGATCGCCGGGGGCTGAGTACCGGTGTTCGGAAGAATGCCGGTACTCAGGTGTGGACAGCCCTCCTGCGCTGCCGGGGCGGGGGCTCTAGGATCACCGTCCATGCCGGCGCGGGTCCGATCGCTCCTCCCCCACGGATGGGGTGACCTCCTGCGCCAGATCGTGCTCTTCTGCGGCGCCTACTGGCTGTACCGGATCGTCCGTGGGATGGTCGACACGCGCGCGGGCGAGGCGTTCGACAACGCGCGCGCACTGATCGACGTCGAGCGCGCGCTGGGGCTGTTCGTCGAGCCGAGCGTGCACGCGTGGGCCTCCGGGAGCGCGCTGGTGATCGACGCGGCGAGCTGGCTGTACGTGAACTCCCACTTCACGGTCACGGTGCTCACGCTGGCGTGGCTGTACCTGCGGCGCAACGAGCGGTTCTACTTCGTCCGGAACATGTTCATGGTCGCGATGGGCATCGCGCTCGTGGGCTACGCGGCGTTCCCGACCGCTCCGCCGCGGTTCATGCCCGAGTGGGGCTTCACGGACTCCGTGGCGGCCTTCACGGGCGTGGCGCCCGACTCGGCGTCGGCCGACCTGCTGTTCAACCCGTTCGCCGCCGTGCCGTCGATGCACGTCGCGTTCGCGCTGATGCTCGGTGTGACGATGGCCCGGATCGTGCGGCGGCCCTGGGCGCGGGCGCTGTGGCACGCGTACGCGCCGCTGGTCACGTTCGTCGTGATCGCCACCGCCAACCACTGGTGGCTCGACGCGTTCCTGGGCGCGCTCGTCGCCGCCGTCTCCGCCGCGGCCGCACAGGGGTTCTTCGCGCGGGTGCGTCCCGACGTGTGGGCGTGGAATCCGGCGCCACGGCCCGCCATCTAGTCTTCATCCGGATGGCGTCCCCACCAGTCGAGCGCCCGCCGCGCGGGCGCGCAACAGCGCGCGAGTACCAGGAGCTCATGCGCAACCGGCTGATCGAGTCGCGCCTGACGCCAAACGCGATCTCGCTCACCGGCCTGCTGCTGTGCATCGGCGCCGCCGTGCTGGTCTGGCAGGAGCTCTTCTTCCTCGGCGGCGTCGCGTTCGTCGTGGGCTCGGTGTGCGACACGCTCGACGGCCGCTACTCCCGCATGTCGGGCAAGGGGTCGCCGTTCGGCGCGTTCCTGGACTCCACGCTCGACCGGATCGAGGAGGGCATCGTGCTGACGGCCGTCGCCGCGTACTTCTCGGCCCAGGGCGACGACCTCGCCGTCGCGGCCGTCGTCGTGGCCGTCCTCGCCTCGCTCATGGTGTCCTACACACGCGCCCGCGCCGAGGCGCTGGGAGTGGAGTGCAAGGTGGGGATCGCCGACCGCGCGGTGCGCGTGGTGATCCTCTCGGCCGGCCTGCTGCTGGCCGGCCTGGAACTCCTGGCGCCCGCGGTGTATGTCCTTGCGGCGCTGTCCACGATCACCGTGGTGCAGCGCATCTGGCACGTCCGCCGGGAGCTCACGCGCCCGGTCGCAACCACCGGAGGACCCTAATTGACCGACAGCATCCGTCCCCAGCCATCCATCAACGGCGGCAGCCGGTACCAGAACGACAAGGTGCGGGTGGCGATCATCGGCGTCGGCAACTGCGCCAGCGCCTTCGTGCAGGGGATCCAGCACTACCGCGACGCCGACCCCGCTGAGCGCGTCCCCGGGCTCATGCACGTCGATCTCGGGGGCTACCACGTCCGCGACATCGAGTTCTCCGCCGCCTTCGACATCGACGCCGAGAAGGTCGGCAAGGACCTCTCCGAGGCCATCTGGGCCGGGCAGAACAACACGATCAGGTTCGTGAAGCAGGACGTCCCGCACCTCGGCGTGCCGGTGCAGCGCGGGATGACCCACGACGGGCTGGGCAAGTACCTCTCCCAGCGGATCACGAAGGCCGAGGGCTCGACCGTCGACATCGTGCAGGTGCTCAAGGACACGAAGACCGACGTCGTGGTCTCCTACCTGCCGGTCGGCTCCGAGCTGGCGACCAAGTGGTACGTCGAGCAGATCCTCGAGGCCGGCTGCGCGATGGTCAACTGCATCCCCGTGTTCATCGCGCGCGAGGACTACTGGAACAACCGGTTCCTGAAGGCCGGGCTGCCGATCGTGGGCGACGACATCAAGTCGCAGGTCGGCGCCACGATCGTCCACCGCACGCTGGCCCGCCTGTTCGGCGACCGCGGGGTGAAGCTCCAGCGCACGTCGCAGCTCAACGTGGGCGGGAACATGGACTTCTTCAACATGCTCGAGCGCGAGCGGCTGGAGTCCAAGAAGATCTCCAAGACCAACGCCGTCACCTCGATCGTCGAGGACGAGATGGCGCCGGACGACGTCCACGTCGGCCCGTCGGACTACGTGCCGTGGCTGACCGACCGCAAGTGGGCGCACATCCGGCTCGAGGGCCAGGCGTTCGGGGACGTCCCGCTGACCGCCGAGCTCAAGCTCGAGGTGTGGGACTCGCCGAACTCGGCGGGCATCGTGATCGACGCGGTGCGCTGCTGCAAGCTCGCGCTCAACCACGGCATCGGCGGCCAGCTCGACGGCCCGTCGTCGTACCTCATGAAGTCGCCCTACACGCAGCGCCCGGACCACCTGGCGCGGGAGGCGACCGAGGACTTCATCGCCCGCCACGCCCGCACGCGCGCCGCCGCCGAGGCCGCCCGCGCGGCGGCCGAGAAGGCGGCCGAGGAGAAGTCCGCCGCGGTCGACTGAGTCTTCATCGGGCGGCCCGCCCCGGGCCGCCCGATGCTCAGGGCTCGGGGATTCCCCCGGTGCATCGCCGCGGGGCGGGCAGTAGCGTCGGGGCGTGCCTGACCGGGACGAGCAGCTCGAGCGGGGGCCGCGGCGCCGTGGCGGCCGGCAAGCCGCTGGACGCGGTCGCCGAGCCGTGGATCGTGGCGCAGAACGCCGCCGTGCAGTGCCTCGCCTCGCTGAAGGGCGAGGAGGACTCCGAGCTTGCGGTGCGACTGCTCGAGGGCTCGCTGATCCCGTCGCTCACCAACGCGGTGCAGGAGGTCATGGCGCCGGATCCCGACTTCCAGGCGGTCCTCCGCAACAACGCCGGGACGCTGCGGACGCTCGTCGGGATCGCGGAAGAAGGCCATATGGCAGACCCCGGTGTCGAGCGTCTCGCCGAGAAACTCCACGTCCGCCGCCTCCAGCCGCGCCCGCGCGGCGGCGACGTCCGGGACGCGCAGCGCGAGCCCGGCGGTGTTGGCCGCGAAGGCGACACCGTCGGCCTCGGGCGCCCACAGCGCCAGCGTGACGTTGCCCGTCTCGAACTCATCAGGTCGGCGCCCCGGCGGCAGCCCGGGGACCTTGCCGTAGAACCGCCGCGCCCGCTCCAGGTTACGAGTGGGCACGGAGGACGAAGTCGACCTGCTCGACGGCGATAATCGAACGCCGAAGTGTGCCATCACTATCCTGGCGCGCGGTGCCCGAGCGGTACGCCATCGCGCAGGTCACGCCTCACCCGTGGGAGGACGAGCACGAGGTCAACGCGTTCGCCGGGGAGCTGGGCGCCGAGCTCGCGCGGCGGGGGCACCGGGTGCTCGTGCTCGCGCCGTCGCGGGACCCGCGGCTCGTGCGGGAGTCGCGGCGGCTGATCCGGTCGGCGAGAGAGGCTCCCGAGGCGCTGTTCGAGCCCGACGGGGGCGTGCGGGTGCTCGGGATCGGCGAGCTGCTGCCGCTCCAGCGGCGCGGGGGCGCGCCGTCGCCGCCGGTTGACATCGCGCGCACGATCGAGGAGGTGCTGACGCTTGCGCCGCTGGACTTCGTGCACGTGCACGAGCCGTTCGCGCCGAGCGCGTCGTCGGTCGCCCTGCGCCACTCGCGGGCGCTGAACGTCGGGTCCTTCCACGCCCCCTCCGAGCGGGCGCTCTCCACCCAGGTCGCTCGCCGGTTCGTGGAGCTGTTCTTCGGCCGGCTGGACGCGCGCACCGCGTCGTTCAGCGCCACGCGGGAGCTGATGGAGCGATTCTTCCCCGCGAGCTACCGGCTGCTGCGCCCCGGCGCCGCGCTCGCCGACCGCCCGCCCCACGACGGCCCGATCCGGTTCGCCTTCTGCGCCCAGGAGGAACGGCAGGCGCTGCGGCTGTTCCTGCGCGCGCTGCGGCGGCTGCCGGACGACCTGGAGTGGGAGGCGACGGTCTTCTCCCCCACCGGGGCGGCGCCGACCGGCGCGCTGCGGAGCCGGCTGCGCGATCGCCTCACGCTGGTCTCGGCCCGCGAGGCGACCGAGAGCGAGGTGCTCGCGCGGGCCGACGTCGCGATCGCCGCCTCGCTCGGCCAGGCGCCCGCGCCCGGGC
>JBOGYU010000411.1:0-4508 GCA_050696935.1 Solirubrobacteraceae bacterium
GGCCCGCGCCCTCCGGGAGCGCGGGCCGGCGAACGTCTACGTGCGGATCGCCCGCACCCGAATCGGACCCGGGCGGGCTTCGGGTACGGCTTTCGCGGCCGGGCGCCGGAGCTGGGGACTGCTGTCGTCGCACGCGCCTCACTCGCCCGCACTCGTCCCCGAATTCGCTGGTTTTTTTTTGCCCTTTTCAGGGTGAGCCAGTCAGACGGCTCCGCGAGCCGCACCGGTGGGCTGGCATGAGGTTGGCCGGCGAGCCTCGTCGAAGCCCTCGAGCGCAAGCCGTCGGGCGAGCGGGCCGCCGATGTGCGGGTCGGCGAGATCCGGGCGGTCAGGCAGCTCGAGCGGACGCTTGAAGCCATGCCAGCGCAGGAATCGGCCAGCAATAGGTGCAGCCCGTGGCGTTTGTCGGTGGCTGCGTCGTTGAACAGGGGACGCCCATGCCGCCGGACGGGATAGCGCCCGGCAGTCGAAGCATCTTCTTCGGCTGCCGCGCCCGTGCTCCAGCCCGCAACTAAGGAAGCCCACAAGAATTAGCGCTGCAAGTCGCAGGATCGGGTTGCGCGGGAGCGAAACTGATGGTTGGTGGTCGACGAGGGCGCGATCGCGGCGAAGTATCAGATGCTCGCCGGGCAGCTGGACGAGCGCGGGTTGCGTCTGTGGGCGGCGGCGGAGGCGAACGCGTGTGGGTGGGGCGGCGTGTCGGCGGTGTCGCGGGCGACGGGGATCGCGCGCTCGACGATCGGCCGCGGCGATCCGGAGCTGCCGCTGCGCTGGACGGCGAAGAGCCTGCGCACGCTCGCGGGCGAGCTGCGCGCGATCGGGCACGAGATCTCCGCCAACTCGATCGCCCCGCTGCTGCGCAGGCTCGGCTACAGCCTGCAGGCCAACCGCAAGGCGCGCGAGGGCGCCTCCCACCCCGACCGCGACGCCCAGTTCCGCCACATCAACCAGCAGGTCAGCGCGGCGCTGGCTTCGGGCCAGCCGGCGATCTCGGTCGACACCTCATGCCGACGTCGGCATGAGGTGTCTAATGCCGACCTTGCGGTTATGGCGATCTCGGTCTGAAACTCCCCGCAAAGTGGGATGATGGTCCCGGCTGGGGTCTGCATGATCGCGTGGTTGTGACCGAGGTTGCTCTCTGTGTTGATGTGCAGAGAGGAGCTGGTCGTGAAGGGATCGGTCGGTGTTGGGGTAGAGGGCCCGTTGGCGCGCTATGCGCCGGGGTTCCGCGCCTTGTTGGTCCAGCGGGGCTACCGGCCGCGGTCGGTGGTGGTCCAGTTGCGGCTGATGGCGCACTTGAGCCGGTGGCTGGAGGAGCGGGGCGGGGAGTCGTCGGCGCTGACCGGGGAGGCGGTCGAGGAGTTCCTAGGCGCGAGGCGGGAGCGCTATGTCGATCTGGCGGGCGCGCGGGCGCTTGGTCCGCTGCTCGGCTATCTGCGAGGGCTCGGGGTCGTGCCGGAGCTGCTGGTCGGGGCGGACACGCCGGTTGGGCGGCTGCTGGCTGAGTACCGCGGCTACCTGGTGCGCGAACGGGGGCTGATGGCCAGCACGGTTGATGGCCATGAGCGTGTCGCCAGGTTGTTTCTCGAGGGGGTGGCGGAGCCGCTTGAGGGATCGTTGCGAGCGCTCGGGGCGGGCGATGTGACCGGTTTCGTGGTGGCGCGATGCCGGTCAGGACGGCTCGGAACGGGCGCTGGGAAGAATCTGACCGGGGGGCTGCGTTCGCTGTTGCGCTTCTTGCACGTCGCGGGCTGGGTGCCGGTCGGGCTGACGCAGGCGGTCCCGAGCGTCGCGGGGTGGCGGTTGAGCTCGCTGCCGCGAGCGCTTGAGCCAGGTCAGGTCGCCAGGCTGCTGTCGAGCTGCAACCGGTCAATGCCGCTCGGCCGGCGCGATTTCGCGATCGTGACGTTGCTGGCGCGGCTGGGACTACGGGCGTGCGAGATCGCGCGCCTGTCGCTGGATGACATCGACTGGCGGGCTGGGGAGCTGACGATTCGCGGGAAGCGATCGACGATCGAGCGGCTTCCGCTCCCGCATGATGTCGGCGAGGCGCTGGTCTCATACCTGCGCGACGGCCGACCAGCATCGCCGTCACGGGAGGTGTTCCTGTCGGCTCGCGCGCCGGTTCGGGCGCTGAGCTCGGCGGCGGTCACGGCGGTCGTTGGCTACGCGTGTGATCGTGCCGGCGTTGAGCGTGTCGGGGCGCACCGGCTGCGTCACACGGTCGCGACCGACCTGTTGCGCGCCGGCACGCCACTGGCGCAGATCGCGCCGATCCTGCGGCACGCGAGCGTGTCAACGACCGCGATCTACGCCAAAGTCGACCGGGAGCAGCTGCGGACACTCGCGCGTCCATGGCCGCTCGCCGCAGGCGCGGCATGAGCGCCCTGCGGACCGCCGCCGAGGACTACCTGCGGGTGCGCCGCGCGCTCGGCTACAAGCTCGAAGTTCAGGGCTGGCTGCTGGACGAGTTCATCGCCTACCTCGAGCAGACCGCGGCAACGACGGTCACGATCGACGCGGCCGTTGCGTGGGCGACCTCGCCGGCCGCGGCCGACCGCTCATATTGGGCGCAGCGGCTGTCGGTGGTCCGCCAGTTCGCCCGGCACCTGCAGACGATCGACCCGGCCTGCGAGATCCCGCCCGCGAGCCTGTTGCCGTTCCGGCCGCGGCGCGCGATCCCGCACCTCTACCAGCCGGAAGAGATCACGGCGCTGATGGCCGCCGCGAGCACGCTGCCGATGGAGTTGCAGGCCGTGACCTACCGGACGCTGATCGGCCTGCTCGCGGTCACCGGGCTGCGTCTCGGCGAAGCGATCCGCCTCGACCGAGACGACCTCGACGCCGACCATCAGCTGCTGCGGGTCCTCAACAGCAAGTTCGGCAAGAGCCGGCAGGTCGCCCTGCACCAGAGCGCGATCCACGCGCTGGAGGACTACAGCCGGCTGCGTGAGGAGCGGTTCCCCAAGCCGCGCTGCGAGGCGTTCTTTCTCTCCACCCGCGGCACCCGGCTGCTCGCGCCGTCGATCCACGAGACGTTCAACCGGCTCGTGGCGATCGCCGGGCTCACACCACGACCCGCAGGCCGCCGGCCTCGCCCGCACGACCTCAGGCATGCCTTTGCCGTGCGGACGCTGCTCGACTGGCATCGCGACGGCCTCGACGTCCAAGCCAGGCTGCCGCTGCTCTCCACATGGCTCGGGCATGTCAACCCCGCGAGCACGTTCTGGTACTTGACCGCCGCGCCCGAGCTGCTCGCCTTGGCCGCCGCCCGGCTCGACCCGACCCTGCAAGGACTTGCATGACCCCGCTCGCTCCCACGCTTGAGGCGTTCTTCACCGACCGGCTGCTCTGCCAGCAGCGCGTCAGCCCGAACACGATCGCCTCATACCGCGACACCTTCCGGCTGCTGCTCGCGTTCGCCCAGCAACACACCGGGACGCGGCCGGCGCGGCTGCAGCTCACACAGCTCGACGCGCCGACCGTCGGCGCGTTCCTCGAGCACCTCGAAACCCAGCGCGGCAACCGCGCCCGCACCCGCAACGTCCGCCTCGCCGCCATCCACTCGTTCTTCAACTACTGCGCGCTGCGTCATCCCGAGCACGCCGCGCTGATCGCGCGGGTGCTCGCGATCCCCGCCAAACGCTCCGAGAAACGGATCGTCACGTTCCTGAACCCCGACGAGACCAAAGCGCTAATCCGAAGCCCAGACCGATCCACCTGGACCGGACGACGCGACCACGCACTGCTGCTCACAGCCGTGCAGACCGGGCTGCGCGTCTCCGAACTGCTCGCCCTCACCTGCAGCGACGTGCAACTCGCCACCGGCCCGCACCTGCGAACCTTGGGGAAGGGACGCAAAGAGCGCGTCGTGCCGCTCACCACCCAGACCGTCGCCGTGCTCAAGCTCTGGACACGCGAGCGCGCCGGCCAACCCGCCGACGCGCTGTTTTCCCACACGGACCGGCAGGCCCCTGACCCGCGACGCCGTCGAGCGTCGCCTCGCCAAGCACCTCCAGGCCGCGCAGCGCACCTGCCCAACGCTGCGATCCAAGCGCGTCTCGATGCACGCGCTGCGCCACACCGCCGCGATGATGCTGCTCACCGCCGGCATCGACACCTCCACGATCGCGCTGTGGCTCGGCCACGAGCAAGAGCGAACGACCCACGTCTACCTGCACGCCGACCTCGCGCTCAAGCAGCGCGCCCTGGACCGCACCACACCCCCTGACAGCCGCCCCGGACGCTACCGGCCCCCCGATCGCCTGCTCGCATTCCTCGGCAGCCTCTGACCCCGGCGACTATGCCAACCATCGCGCCAGCGATCACCGCGCTCCGCCGCAAGCTTCAGACCGAGCTCGGCATAACCGCAAGGTCGGCATTAGGAGCCGTCGGTAAATAACCCAGGAGGTTTGGGCTGGGTTATGTAGAACTGTGGTGGCGTGATCGATGAGGTGGCGATCGGTGACCGGTTCCGGGCATTGGCGGGCGAACTGAACGAGCGTCAG
>JBOGYU010000412.1:0-4491 GCA_050696935.1 Solirubrobacteraceae bacterium
CGGACGTACTGCTGCTCGGTGGAGGCGACCTTGCCGCTGTCCCACGCGAGCTCGTCGTCCCGCTCGCGCCAGACGCGCAGCTGGTACGCGGTCTGGACCTCGTTGCCGTCCGCGTCGCGTGGGAGCCGGCCGAACAGCGGCTCGCCCTCCACGTTGAGCGGTCGCACGCGATCGCCCACGGTCAGGTGCGCGGGAGCGCCCGGAGCGGTGCCCTCCGCCCCCCGGCTGCCGGCTGCGCCGGCGAGCAGCAGCGCCGTCGCGACGACCGCCACGAGCCCCAGCCACGACCTCGAACCCACCGTCAGATGCCCCACTTCCGCCTCCCCGTCCCGACTGCCGGTGATCGACCTGAGGTTGGTTTTGCGCGGTTCCCCGGCGCACGACCACCTAGTCGATCAGAGTCGCGCAACCATACCACCAGGCTGTCGGGTCAGGCCACGCGGAGGCGGCGCCGCGGGACACCGCCGCGGAGCTCGCGCACGACCGCCTGGACGAGCGCCTCGGACTCGTCGCGCCGGCCGTCCGTGACGGCGCCGACGATCCCGCGCTTGCGCCCGATGATCTCGATCATCGTCTCGTCGATCGTCTCGGCCGCCAGCAGGTACCAGGCGGTGACGGCGTCGTGCTGGCCGATCCGGTGGCAGCGGTCCTCCGCCTGGTCGTGCATCGCGGGCGTCCACTCGAGGTCGAGGAAGGCCACGTTGGAGGCGCGCGTCAGGGTGATCCCCTGGCCGCCCACGCGCGTCGCGCAGACGAGCAGCTGAGGGCCGGACGAGGCCTGGAACGCGCGCACCGTCGCGTCCCGCTGCGTCGCGGAGTCGCGGCCCAGCAGGTGCAGCGCGTCCGGGAAGCGCTCGACCACGAGCTCCTGCACCTCGCGGTTGCCGCAGAAGACCACCAGAGGCTCGTCGGAGGCCAGGAAGTCGGCGATCCACGCCAGCGCCGGGCCGAGCTTGCCGCGCGCTGCGAGCCGCTTCAGGGTGTTCAGCTGCGCCAGGCGCTCGGCCCGCAGCGCCGCCGCCACGCGGCTCTCCAGCTCGCTCAGGTCCAGCGGCTGCTCGCGCAGCCACGCGACCACGTCCTCCTCCGCCAGCCGGTACTCGCGCTCGTTCTCCAGCGCCACCGGCACGACGACCTGGCGCTTGGCCGGGAGCTGGGGCAGCACGTCCACCTTCAGCCGCCGCACGAAGCAGCGCCGCCGCAGATGCCAGTGGATCCGCTCCTCGGCGCCGGCCCCCTGGAAGCGGCGGGCGAAGCGCGCGCCGCTCCCGAAGTCCTCCAGCCGGCCGATCACGCGCAGCTGCGCGATCAGCTCCTCCGCGTGGTTCAACACCGGCGTCCCCGTCAACGCGAGCCGCAGCGCGTCCGGCCCCAGCGACGCCGCCAGCTTGCGCACCGCCTGCGTGCGCTTGGCGCGCGGGTTCTTGACGTAGTGCGACTCGTCGAGCACGAGCGCGGCAGGCCGGCGCAGCGCCAGCCGCGCGCGGTGGGCGTGGACGATCTCGTAGTTGATCACCGTGATGTCCGCCGCCGGGGCGACGACCGACGTGCCGGAGACGACCGTCACCGAGCGGTGCGGCAGCCAGCGCCCGATCTCCCGCTGCCAGTTCAGCTTGAGCGACGCCGGACACACGACCACGGCGGGGTACGCGCCGTCGGCCTCCAGCGTGGCGAGCGCCTGCACCGTCTTGCCGAGGCCCTGCTCGTCGGCCAGGAACGCCCGCCGCGCCTCCAGCGCGTAGGCCACGCCCGCGCGCTGGAACGGCCGCAGCTCGCCGCCCAGCACCCCCTCGATCTCCAACTCGGGAGCGGAGTGCGCGCGCGAGCGCCGCACGTCGTCGATCGCGGCGTCGTGCTCCGCCCGCAGGCGCTCCAGCACCTCGCGGGCGTTCGGCGCGACCTCGACCCCGAACCGGTGCAGGTAGTGCTCGAGCGGCTCCAGCAGGTACGGGTCGACCGGCAGCGAGCGCCCGTGCGCCTCGCACGCCGGCAGCTCGAGGAAGGCCGGGATCGTCTCCGGGTCCCAGTTGACGTCGAGCGTGAAGCGCGGCTCGCCGACGCTCTCCACCAGCGCGAGCGTCGCCGGCGCCGGCGCGGTGCCGACCTGCAGGCGCGACGCGCAGCGCAGCGCCCGCGGGTCCAGCCGGGCGCCCGGCATCTCCAGCAGCTCCTCGGCGACCGCGCGCGTGAACGGCAGCCACAGCCGCCCGCCGGCCGCCTCGGCGACGCCCGCCAGCGGCTCCTCCAGCTCGCCGGAGATCGCGTCCAGCACGAACCGCCCGGACCCGTTCAGCTTGCCGGCGGTCACCCGGCCGACCCAGCCCTTGACCGCCCGCGCCAGCCACGCCTCGACGTCGGGGGCCACCGACAGCGAGTCGTGCCGCTCCAGCACGCCCTTGACGTACGGCGCCGTCGCGTCGGCCCGCGGCGCCCACCACTCCTTGGCCTCCCAGTCGAACCGCCGGCCGGGGATCGCCCGCACCGCGTCGACTATGTCGGCCCGGTACGGGAACGCGAACACCACGGACTCCTGGCCGTGGTGATTGAGCCGGAGCTCGACGTTGTGGACCGGGTCCGCGGCGCGCATGCGAACGGTCCACGGTAGCCGGGAATACGGACGCGGCCCCGGGCGTCCGAACGGACATGACCAGAACCAGCCTCCTTGCCGCGGCCGCAGCCGCGGCCGCGCTCGCCGCCTTCCCGGCGGCCGCGAGCGCCGTTCCCACCCCGGTGGTCGACGGCGACACCATCACGATCACCGGCGACGACACGGCGGAGAGCATCGCCGTCACGACCCAGGGCGGCCTGATCGCGCTCAACGGCTCGACCGACCTGGGCGGCAACACCGCCGCCGCCGACGACACGTTCGCGCTCGTGATCGACGCGCGCGGCGGCGACGACACGATCGCCGTCAATACCGCCGACCTCGCCTCGGTGACGGTCGACGGCGGCGCCGGCAACGACGTCATCACCGGCTCGCCCGAGGTCGACACGCTCTCCGGCGGCGACGGCAACGACCGCGTCGTCGGCGCCCAGGGCGGCGACACGATGGCCGGCGGCAACGGCAACGACGTGCTCGTCTGGAACCCGGGCGACGGGTCCGACGTCATGGACGGCGAGGCCGGCGCCGACGACATCGAGGTCAACGGCGGGAGCGCCGGCGAGACGTTCACGGCCGTGCCGAACGGCGACCGCGTGCGGTTCGACCGCGTCAACCCCGGCCCGTTCAACCTCGACATCGGGACCGCCGAGCGGCTCGTGCTCAACGCCAACGGCGGCGACGACACGTTCACGGCCGATCCGGGCCTCGCGCTGCCCGTGCTGCTCAACGGCGGCGTCGGCAACGACACCCTGACCGGCGGCGCAGCGGCCGACCTCGTCAACGGCGGCGACGAGAACGACACGCTCGACGGTGGCGCCGGCAGCGACCGGCTCGTGGGCGACCGCGGCGCGGACGTCATGCGCGGCGGGGCCGGCGACGACACGATGGTCTGGAACAACGGCGACGGCTCCGACGTCATGGACGGCCAGGACGGCCTCGACCGCGTCGAGGTCAACGGCGCCGCCGGCGCGGGCGACGCGTTCGAGATCGCTCCGAACGGGGCGCGCGCGAAGTTCGACCGCACCAACCTCGGCCCGTTCACGCTCGATATCGGGACCTCCGAGGTGCTCGACGTACGCGGCCAGGGCGGCGACGACACGTTCCTTGCGCGGCCCGGCACCCCGCTGGCCGTGATCGCCGACGGCGGCGCGGGCAACGACGTCCTGACCGGCGCCGAGGAGCCCGACACGTTCTCCGGCGGGCTCGGGAACGACACGCTCACCGGCGGCGCGGGCCCCGACCTGCTCGACGGCCAGGACGGCGACGACTCCCTGCTCGCCCGTGACGGCGCGGGCGACGCGGTCCGCGGCGGGAGCGGGACCGACTCCGCGCAGGTGGACCTCGCCGACGTGGTCGACGCGGTGGAGAGCATCGACGCCCCGGCGGTCGATGACCCCGACGCCACGGCGACCCCCGTGGACGTGATCTCGCGCCGCACCCGCGTGCGCGGCCGCCGCGCCCGGATCGCGCTCGAGTGCCCAGCGGCCGAGGCCGGCGGCTGCGAGGGGACGATCACCCTGCTGAGCCGCCGGCGCTTCCGCGTCGCCGGCAACCGCGTGCGGATCGTGCTCGCGAGCGCGCAGTTCGAGATCGCGGCCGGCGAGCGCGAGCGGGTCACCGTCCGCGTCCCGCGGCGCGCGAAGCGGCTGGCGCAGAACCGCCGGCTCCGCGTGATCGCCCAGACGGCGAGCACCGACGCCGCCGGCAACCTCGCGCAGGACAGCGAGCGCCTGACGCTCCGCTTCAGGAAGTAATCGGGTTTCGCCCTACGGTCGCCGGAAACCCCACCCGGCGACCTGCGGGCGACGTTACGTGCCCTACGGTCGCCGGAAACCCCACCCGGCGACCTGCGGGCGACGTTACCTGGCCAGGGCGGCGTGCCTCGCCAT
>JBOGYU010000413.1:0-4482 GCA_050696935.1 Solirubrobacteraceae bacterium
GAGCCGGCCAGGGCGCGGGCGACGCGGCCAACCGCGCCCATCCCGCGCGCCTGGTCGCGCAGCAGGTCGTTGAAGCGCCGCAGGTCGCGTTCGTTGCTCTCGCGCTCGAGCTCGGAGGCCAGCACGCGCGCGAGCATCGCGAAGAGCTGCTCGTCGGCGGCCGTGAAGTCGGTCGCCGAGTGGCGCAGCGCGGCCAGCGAGCCCACGCGGGTGCCGTCCGAGAGCTCGAGCGGCACGCCGAGGTAGGCACGCGCGCCGACGCGCTCCTGCATCGCCAGGCTCGCGTAGATCTCGTGACGGGCGACGTCGTTGCACAGCCGCGGCGCGCGGTCCTCGGCCATGTGCGAGCAGAACGCATCGCCGAGCGGGACCGCCAGGTTCGACCGCAGGCCCACGCCGGTGCCGTTGCGCGCGTCCACGATCCGGTGGATGAACTGCCCGCGATCGAGGTGCGCGAGATAGAGCACCGCGTCGGGCATGTGGCGCTCGAGCAGGTCGAGGACGGAGCGCGTGGCGTCGGCGAACGAGCGGTAGCTCGCCGAGGAGGCGGCCGCCGCCGCCTTGATCGCGCTGGCATCCACGCCTCACATTGTCGGCTGAGCGAGCGGGCGTGCAATGGGAAATCCGTCTAGGGTGCGGGCGGTTCATGAGACTCGCAACCTTCATCGCCTCCGGGGAGGCGCGGGCGGGCGAGGTCCGCGGCGATGAGATCGTGGCCTTCGGCGACGGCACGGTGCTCGACCGCCTCGCCTCGGGCGACCGCTCGCCGGCGGCCGGGGACACGTTCCCGCTCGCCGAGGTGGAGCTGCTGGCCCCCGTCCCCCGCCCGCGCGCGATCTTCGGGATCGGCCTCAACTACGCCGCGCACGCGGCGGAGCAGGGCCAGGAGCTGCCCGAGTTCCCCATGGTGTTCATGAAGCTCCCGAGCTCCAGCGTGCCCCCCACCGGCCCGGTCCGCTGCCCCGCCGCGGTCCGGCGGCTCGACTACGAGGCCGAGCTGGTCGTCGTGATGGGGGCGGACGGGCGGATCGCGGGCTGGGCGGTGGCCGACGACGCCAGCGCGCGCGACCTCCAGGGCCGCGAGCCGCAGTGGACCCGCGCCAAGGGGTTCGACACCTCGTGCCCGTGGGGCCCGTGGATCACGACCGTCGACGAGCTGCCCGAACCGCGCGGGCTGCGGATCGGCTCGTGGGTCAACGGCGAGGTGCGCCAGGACTCCACCACGGACGACCTGATCTTCGGCCCGCAGGAGCTGGTCGACTTCATCGCCGAGACCTGCACGCTCGAGCCGGGCGACCTCATCCTCACCGGCACGCCCGAGGGCGTCGGCATGGCGATGGACCCGCCGCGGTACCTGCAGGACGGCGACATGGTGCGGATCGAGATCGAGCGCCTGGGCTCGATCGAGCATGCGATCAGTGCGAGTGGATGACGCGGTCGATCAGGCCGTACTCGGCGGCCTGGTCGGGATTGAAGAAGCGGTCGCGCTCCATGTCGAGGTGGACCTGCTCCTCGCTCTGCCCCGTGTGCTTGGCGTAGATCTCGTCGATCCGCTTGCGCGTCTTGAGGATCTCGTTGGCGTGGATCTCGATGTCGGTCGACTGGCCCTCGAAGCCCGCCGACGGCTGGTGGACGAGGATGCGCGAGTTCGGGAGCGCCATTCGCTTGCCCTGCTCGCCGCCGGACAGCAGCAGCGAGCCCATCGACATCGCGATGCCGACGCACATCGTCGCCACGTCGGGCTTGATGAACTGCATCGTGTCGTAGATCGCCAGCCCGGCGTAGATCGACCCGCCCGGGCAGTTGACGTAGATCGAGATGTCCTTGTCGGGGTCCTGGGACTCCAGGTGCAGGAGCTGGGCGACGATCAGGTTCGCGACCTGGTCGTCGACCGGGCTGCCCAGGAAGATGATGCGCTCGTTGAGCAGCCGCGAGTAGATGTCGAACTCGCGCTCGCCGCGCGCCGTGCGCTCGATGACCATGGGGACGAGGGGCATGGCGGCCAATCCTAGGCGGCGACGACCTGGGGCGCGGTCAGCCGAGCAGCGCCAGCCGCTCGAGGCTCGACGCGTCGCGCTCCGGCGTGTAGACCTCGCAGCCCGAGCGGGCCGACTTCGCGTGGTACATCGCGACGTCCGCGTGCTGCATCAGCGTCTCGGCGTCGGTGCCGTGCTCGGGGTAGGTCGCCACGCCGATGCTGGCGTCGACCATCAGCGCAAGGCCCTCGACCTCGATCGGGCGCGTGAGCCCAGCGCGCACGCGGCCGGCGACGGCCAGGGCGGCGCCGGACGGCCAGCTCCTGGATGGTGCGAGAGCTCAGCCCGGTGCGGACGGCGACCATCAGCAGCGTCAGCGTGGCGAGCACGACGGCGAGCGCTCCGAGGGGTCGCGCGTTGCCGTAGATGAGCAGGCCGACGGCGAGCAGCGAGAACGCGGAGGGCGCCGCCATCGCGAGCCAGCCGTGCATGGGCTGGGCGGCGGCGCGGCGCTCGCGGTCGGGCTGCCAGGCGGACAGACCGAGCAGCACGAGCGCCGCCGGCCAGCCGGCGCTGACGAGGGAGTTCGCCTCGTAGGTGCCGGCCGCGACCTGCAGCAGGTAGACGGTGTCGCAGAGGAGCAGCAGGGCGAGCGCGCCGGCCATCAACAGCCGGGCGCGGTGCATCCGCCAGCCGTCGGTCGCGAGCGAGAGGACAAGGAACCCGGCGAGCAGCAGGTCGGCGAGCGGGTAGGCGAGATTGACCGCGACGGCCTCGAACGGGCCGCCGGAATGCGTCGTAATTTCGGCCGCGTGTACTAGCGCCTCGACTCGCGCTCGAGCAGCGCGTTGGCGCGCTCGAGCTGCTCGACGGTGGACCGCGCGACGGACGCGACGCCGACCTCCCGGTTGACGCGGGCGTTGATCGTGCGGTGCTCCTCGCCCGTGCGGCGGGCGATGGCGGCGACCAGCGCGCGGCGCTCGGTGCGCAGGCGCTCGCGGCGGTCGTGGGGGGATTCGGGCCCGGGCTCGGCCTCGGGAGGCGGGGGCGGCGCCGGCTCGCCGAACAGCTGCAGCGCGTCGCCGGGCTGGGTGGTCTGCAGCACCTCGTCGTCCCGGCGGGCGCTCGACCACAGGGCGCGGAAGGGGTCGGCGGGCTCGGTCCGCTCGGCGCGCTCGATCGCCTCGCCCGCCGTCTCGACGGCGAGCGCGTGGTTGCGCTCCTCCTCGACCTGGGTTGCGAGGCGCTTGAGCGTGGGGTCGGACGGGAGGAAGAGGTGGCTGGTCTGCTCGCGCGGCGCGGGAGTGCGGCGGACGAAGCGGCCGACCACCTGGCGGAAGAACAGCTCGGTGCGGGCGCTGGTGGCGTAGACGCCGACGCGCAGGCGCGGGATGTCGACGCCCTCGGACACCATCAGGACGGAGACGAGCCAGGCCCGTGACCCGGTGGCGAAGCGCTGGATCCGGTGCGAGGCGTCCGGCGCGTCGGAGGTGACGATCTCGGGCGGCTGGCCGGAGATGCGGGCGAGGCGGGCGGCGAGACGCTCGGCGTGCTCCTTGTCCGTCGCGACGACGAGGCCGCCGGCGTCGCGGTGGTCGTGGGCTCTCAGTCGGGCGAGCTCGGCGTGGGCGTCCTTGAGGACGTGGGCGAGCCAGTCGCCGTCCGGGTCGAGGGCGGTGCGCAGGCGGCGGGCGGCCTCGGCCCCTGGAAGCGCGACGTCGAATCCGGCGCGGCGGCGGCGGCCGTCGCTCATCCACTCCATCTCGCCGCCGTAGGTGTGGAAGGTGACGGGGCGGCAGACGCCGTCCAGGAGCGCGTCGGTGTAGCGGTATCCGTAGTCGGCTTTGGAGACGCCGTCGTCGTCGTACGCGAGCCACGGGATCGGCGTGTTGTCCGAGCGGAACGGGGTGCCGGAGAGGAGCAGGCGGAAGCGGGCGCGCTCGAAGGCGGCGAGGGTGCTCCGGCCCCAGGCGGCCTGCTCGCCCATGTGGTGGGGCTCGTCGGCGATCAGGAGCGTGGGCGCCTCGGCGGTGCGGCGGCGGTGGGCGGCGGGGCCGGCGGCCAGCGTGGCGTAGGTGACGGCGACGCCGTGGCGGTCGCGCGGCTCGGGGCCGGCGGCGTTGGGCCGGTTGGGCTCGAGGTCGATGCCGTAGCGCGCGGCGTCCAGCGCCCACTGGCGGCAGATGTGCGTGGTCGGCGCGATCACGGCGACGCGGGCGACCCTGCGTTCGGTGAGCATCGCGTGCGCGACGTGCAGGCCGAAGGTCGTCTTGCCGGCGGCGGGCGTGGCGGAGGCGAGGAACGAGTCGCCGTCGTGGACGAGGACCGCCTGCGCAGCCGCCTCCTGCCACGCGCGCAGCGGCCGGGCGGCGGGCCACGGCGGCAGGGGCCTCCGGCGCCGGGAGGCGGGGTGGGTGACCGCGGACGACAAGGGTCGCGCAGCCTAGGGACCGCCCCGGACGAACATAAAGGGGTCAGACCCCTTGAGTCGGGGTGACTCAAGGGG
>JBOGYU010000414.1:0-4470 GCA_050696935.1 Solirubrobacteraceae bacterium
GCCCGACGAGGCGCGCGTGAGCGACGCCGTGCGGCAGATGATCGCCGCCGCGCACGCGACCGGCGCGACGGCCAAGACACTCAACCGGCTCGCCGTCCTGCTCGCCGCGCGCAAGCCCGACACCGTCCTCAAGCTCGAGGACCTCGACGACAAGCTCGCCGCCGAGCTCGCGCGCCGCGTCGTGCAGGCCCACAACATCGGCTGGGACAACGACACGCTCGCCGACATGGTCGAGAAGGCCCTGCGCTCCGAGCGCCACCGCACCGCCGCGCAGCGGCGCAAGGCGTTCCGCGACCACCTCGACCGACTCGCCACCGAGGCGCAGCACGCGACACCCGAGGCCGCCTGACCGCCCCCGTCGCGCCCGAAGCGCCAACGCCCGTCCGTCCATCAGCTCGCCGGCGCAACCGCGCCGGCGAGAAAGGAACCGCAATGCCGCCACCCCCGACCGCGGCCGCCGCGCCGCGACTGCTCGCCCCAATCCGCCTGCCGCGACGGCTCGACGGACAGCGGCTCGACCACCTCTCGGCCTCGTCGCTGGCCAGGTTCTGGCGCTGCCCGGAGGCCTGGCGAGCGCACTACCTCGCGCGCGTCCGCGGGCCCGAATCGGCCGAGCTGCGCCGCGGCTGGGTCGTCGACGCCGCCATCGAAGCGCACTACAAGGCGCTCCTCGCGACCGGCGAGGCGCTGCCGCAACGCGACATCGAGGACATCTACGCCGCCGCGTGGCAGCGCAGGATCGACGACGCCGCCATCGAGATCGACTGGGGCGACGACACCCCCGAGCACGTCAAGGACACGGGGCTGATCGCGCTGCGCGCCTACCTGGCCGAGCTCGCCCCGACCGTGCGGCCGACCAGCGTGCAGCGCGAGTTCGGCTTCGCGCTGGCGCCCGAGCTCGAGTGGACACTGACCGGCCGCCTCGACGTCGAGGACGCCGACGGCGACGTCATCGACGTCAAGGTCAAGAAGCGCCACGTCGCCCAGGCCGACGCCGACAGCGACCCGCAGCCCGGCCTGTACCTGCTCGAGCGCGCCCTGGCCGGCCGCCCCGCCGCGCGGTTCCTCTACCACTCGGTCAACCCGAACGCCAAGCAGGCCAAGACCAAGGTCGTCCCCACGCGACGCAGCCGCGCCCAGCTGGAGGCCTTCGTCGGACGCGTCCTCGCCACCGCGCGCGCGATCGACGGCCTCTACCGCCAGTTCGGGCCCGGCGGCCCGTGGCCGCTGGCCGATCCGACCCACTGGTGCTGCTCGCGACGGTTCTGCGCCGCCTGGACACACTGTCCCGGCGGCGCCGGATCCGCGCTGCCGGCGGCCGCGTAGCTCCGCGCGCGGCGGTCCGTCCGCTGCGGCCGCAACCCTTTCTCCGTTGACCCGGGCGCCCACCCAGCGCCCGCATCCCACACCCACACACACCTCAGGAGGCCTCCGCAATGGAGCCCATCCACCGCCTCGCCGCCGAGCAGGGCGCGCCCGAGCCGCCACCGCGGCGGCGCATGCCCACGGAGCGGCGCTCGCTGACGCACAAGTTCTGCGTCGCCGGCCACGAGGGCTACCTCACCGCCGGCCTCTACGACGACGGCACGGTCGGCGAGCTGTTCATCACCGACTTCGGCAAGGAGGGGTCGACGCTGCGCGGCGTCTTCTCCACCTGGGCGACCACGCTGTCGATCGCGCTGCAGCACGGCGTGCCGCTCGAGTCGCTGGTGCGCAAGTTCGCCTACATGCGCTTCGAGCCGCACGGCGAGACCGACAACCCCGAGATCCCGAAGGCCCACTCGATCCCCGACTACGTCGCCCGCTGGCTCGCCTCCCGCTTCCTCGACCTCGACGCGCAGGACGAGCTCGGCGTGCTGACCCCCGCGGTCAAACGCCGCCGCGCCGCCGCGCTCGACGGCCACGCGACGGCACCCCTGCGCGCCCTGCCCGACGCGGGCCCGCCATGCACGCAGTGCGACGCCGGCTTCGTGGTCCGCACCGGCACGTGCCTGACGTGCTCGACGTGCGGCCATAACACCGGCTGCGGATAGGACGCGCTCGCAAGCCCAGTCCGAGGGGAGCAGGGCGCAGCGCACCACGCCGTTCCCCGCCGATATCGGCGCGGGTCGAGCGCGCGCCGCCGACAACCAAGCAAGAAGACGACCGGGGCCCGCGATTCCGCACGCCCCACACAAAAGGAGGACCCATGATTTCGCGAACCCAGGGCCGCGTCCTGGACGTGGAAGACGAGCACGACCGCCCATACGACAGCATGGTCGACGTCCTGGGCGGGGGCGCATGAGCAACCCGTTGGCGCGCGTGGTCGGCGAGCTGGGCGCCCGCCGGGCGCGCGCATCCGCGCACCGGGAGCGGTGCGTCGCAGAGCGCGTCCTGCGCGAGCTGCGCGACGAACAGCTCGCGCAGGCGGCCGACAGCGACCACACGGCGCTCGAGCGGCTGCTCGGATCAGCAGCCCAGGAGCTGCGTGAAATCGATCGTTCGCGATCGCAGGCCGTCAGCGATCATGACGCGAGCACCCAACAGCTGGCGGACACGATCGGCAGGCGCAAACCACCGGCATGGCACGGACGCAAACGGCGCCGCGACCTCGATCACGAGATCGATGAGCCTCGCTCTCGCGTCGCACGCAGCGAGGATGCGCTTGCGCGCCTCGACGAGCGCGAAGTCGAGATCACGAGCTCGTACCGGCACACCAAACAGTCGCCGAATGGCGATTCCGAGGATGCCGGCGGCGCGGCCGCGGCACGGCTCGAGCTGAACCTACTCCACGAACTCGCCGTCGCGGCTGCCGGCCAGCGCGCGGTACGCGACGAGCCGGAACACATCCGCGAAGCGATCGGCGAGCGCCCGGCGCCTGATGCCGTGCATCGCAGCCGCTGGGACGCGCTGGCCGCAGACCTTGAACGGCATCGCATCGAGTACGACCTCGATTCGGCGTACGGGCCACTGGGCATCGCATGGTCGGACGGCGACGAGCAGGCGCTCAGGCGCAGGTTCGACAGGGAGGCAGCCGATGACTACGGCGACCCGGGGGCGCAGGAGATCGAGCTCTACCTGATCAGCCGGGATCTGCATGCCCTGGCCCGCGCCGGCAACCTCGAGGTCTACAACCAACGTCGCGGCGCCCTCGCCGCCAGCGTCCGTGAGTATCGCGTCGATCACGGGGTTGCGGGATGGGTGCGAGGCCTCGACGGGGCGCCCGGCCCTGACGGACCGCCCGCGGCCCGCTCGACCTGCGGCCACGACGCCGGCTTCGGCTAGCGACGCCCTCGCCGAGCCAGCCGGGACGCGAGCAGCGCCCGCCGCCACGCACCCACGGCATTAGACGCGGGCTGAGCGGCAGCGGCCGGCAACCAGGCCAGAAGAACACGACCGGGGCGGACACGCTCTCAACAGAAGGGAGTACTCATGCACCTGCGAGCAGTCGAGCGCATGCTCGAGGAACAGGAGGAGCGCGACCGCCGCTACGGCGTCGCGTATGACGACGAGCACGACGAGCTCGACCGCGAACTCGAGCTCGCGGACCGCATCGCCGAGCACGCGTCGCTGCCGCCCGGCGATCCCGGGTGCCGCGCGCTGGCTCGCAAGCGGCTCGGCCTCCAAGGCTCGCCGTACGAGCACCCACACGATCCCGAACTGCACCGCTACGCCGAAGGCGAGCACGTCCGGCACTACGACGGCAACGGGGCGCGGGCGGGCCGGATCGTGCGCACGCTCGATCACGAAGGCCTCGTCGAGATCGACTTCGGCCACGAGGGCACGGCACTCGTCGGGATCGAGGAGATCGAGCCGGAGCGCGCCTGATGGCGCCCATGCGACCGGAAGCGCGCGATCCCGCCGACACCCGCCGTCGCATCTCGCTCACGCGGGAGCACCGCGACCGGATCGACACGGCCGCCGCAGCGCTCGAGGCGCACGCCGGCCATGACGAGGATCCGCTCACCATGCTCCTGGCTGCCGCCGAACTGCGCGGCGTCGTCGGCGAGTGGGACGTCGCAAACGACGCGAGGTCCGCAGACCCCGTCGAACAGCGTCTCCGCCAGGCGCTGCGCCAGATCGCCAACGCCGAGTCGGGGGCCTGGGGCTGGATCGCGCGGGACGCGCTCGACGACCGCGAGCCAAGGAGCAACCGCGACATCGGCGCGCACCGTGACGGCGCCCTGGCGACTCCCGACGCTGCGATCGCCGGCTCCGGCCAGGGCGCGCAGGCGCGCCGATGACCACCGGCCGAGGGTCCGACGGGCCGCCCAGCTCGCTCGAGCAGGCCGTCATCACGGCGCTGCTGCGACGCCCGGTCCGCTACCTGCGAGAGCTGCTCGCCGAGGCCGAACGCCGCGAGCAGCCGGATCTCGCGCGCCTCGCGCGCCAGGTGCTCGCCTGGCGTGCGGGCCAGCGCGGCTGAACCCAGCCGCGCCCCCGGAAGCGCCACCGCGCTTCACACACCTCAAGTCAAGGAGAACGATGCAC